>JACPBU010000019.1 GCA_016180165.1 Candidatus Woesearchaeota archaeon
CTGCCCCAAATGCCAGAAAGCAAAGATGGGCAAGCCAGTCGAGGATGGCAGTGTCAAAATAAGGGCGAAAGAATACACCTGCCCTGGCTGCGGATTTACCGAAGAAAAAACAGCCCATGAGGAAAGCCTCACACTTGAAGCGAAATACACCTGCCCTGGCTGCGGAAAAGAAGGCGAGGGAACAACACTCTACAAAAGGAAAAGTTTTATGGGCGTCCCTTCGTATATCATCGAATGCCAGCATTGCAAAGGGAAGATTCCAGTCACCAAGAAGATGAAAGCCGTCAAAAAGAAAGGTGAAGAGGAAATTCCGGAAGAATAAGCCTCCATCCTGCTCTTCACATCTTCAACAAGCTGCGGAAGATTAGGCTAATATTTCTCTTTTGGCAAAAATCCAGGCAAATAGACTGAGTATTTTTGCAGAAAATTTGTTTAATACCTACTCTAAACTACTGCGGGCTGAAGCCTGCTAAGGGCACTTTCCTATGCCGAGCCTAAACCACTTTATAATAATGACATAAGTTTATATTGATTGTTCTCTTAACTACGCCTATGGTTGACATGCAGAATCCATTTTCTCAACTTGAAGATAAGAAGGCTTGGCAAAAGCAGGAGCAAGGAAAGATAGGAATTCCTCCATCAATGGTGCAGGAGACTGAAAATGTGTTCAGCAGGATCCGTGTCCTTGAGGAGCGTTACAACAATCTCAGGACAGAAGTCAAGCTTACTGAAGATAATATGGTCAAAAAGAACAAGAAGCTTGCTACCGACCTCAAGACTCTCACCTCTGACATCACTGAAGTCAGGCATGAAATTGAGGAAGTGAAAGAGAGGATACTGCTTCTTGTCAAGGAGCTCCAGGGTTTTGCCAAGAAGGGAGATATACAGACGCTCCAAAAATATATCGAGATGTGGGAGCCATTGAACTTTGTGACCCATCAGGAGCTTGAAGATGCCCTTAATGAGAAGCTTTCCCATCTGCTCCAGATTCAGCATCCCGAAACTCAATAGTACTCACTCAGCTGTTTGAAACTCACCGACGATGCACGAGTGGAGAGTATTTTTCTCTCTCGACTGGCATTTTCAGAAAACTGAATGATAACACGCAATAGAAATCTTTATATAGGAACTTAATGAGATAGAACATTAAAGAGGTGATAGCGTTGGCATTTCTGGGTATGGGAAAAAAGAAAGATGATCAGCCTTCTGGAGGTGGAATTCTCCCCGATATGGCCCTTCCCCAGATGGACCAATATGGGCAGAGCGCCCAGAACTCCCAACAAGATATGTTTTATGGGCAACAACAGTTCCAACAGCCAATGCAACAGCCCCAGCAGATGCAGCAGCAGTATGGCCAGGCATACGGGCAGCCGGCAAGTGCAAATACTGCTGACCAGCACACCCAGACTGAGGAGATAGCTGAGGCCATCATCAATGAAAAATGGCAGGATGTCGAGAAAGAATTTGGCAAGCTTTCCGAGTGGAAAGAGGATGTCAACACCAAGATCATCCAATTGACACAACGCGTTGATGACCTTAAAACCTCTTTTGATTCTCTCCACAAGACCATGCTCGGCAAGATTGGCGAGTATGATGAGAATCTTACCCAGGTGGGGACCGAAATCAAAGCAATGGAGAAAGTTTTTTCCAAGGTATTGCCGAGCCTTACCGACAGCGTCAATAAACTTCAAAGATTTTCCGGGAGCCAGGCTGCAAGGCCAATTGCACCAGTTGCTAAAAGGCCCCAGCTGTAGGAAACTTTTCAAACCCTGATTCCCTTGTCTCTTCCATTCTCGATAATTGGCTTTAAGAATTTTCTGAGCCTAATAGCAAATCTCGTTAATTATCGAAATATTGCGAGATTTTCTAGTATAGTAAATCACCTTTTGGATTTTCGAGAATTTCGGGGATTTACTATAACTGAATCTTTATTGCCTAATGGTGCCCGCCCATGAGGGGGGCTCTTCCAGCCAACAGAACTACAGTAAATATTGATATTATGAGGACAAAAACTGCCCCAAGAATCTTAGGGTGGAGGAGCACTGTCCCGGTCTTGGAAAAATCAGCATCTCCTCCTTCATCTCCTGGAGCTTTGACCTGGTCACGTATATATCCCAAAGCGCCAACAACAACGATGAGTATGAGAACCACGAATATTGCGATCTTGGAATCTCCAAGCCCATCCATGCCGGAATACCCAAACATCTGTGAGGCAATCACCAGGAAGACGACAAACAGAGTGATAATCGCAATCCAGGGAGATATGTATTCCACCACGCCGATTGCGATAGGCGAAAGCAGGGTAAAAATGGCAAAAAGGAGCGCCAAAAGGAGATAAAGCGTCTTATTATCGGAAAAGACTTTCGTGGCTGCCAACACCCCATAGACAACAAGGAAAACAAAAAGGAAGGCAAAAATATTGGAAAACCCCTGCAACCCCGAAATGTCCAAAAATGTAGCCATAGAGATTACTCAGGATTCTAGTGGTGATCCCCGCCGCCGCCTTTGCCCCCTCCGAAGAGCTCACTTACCGACTGGCCAAACTTGCCCATTGCATTCTGGCCGGAATCCTTATCATCGCTGGTGACCCACCAGACAATGATGGCAAAGACAAGAAGCATGACGATAATGGCAACCGTCTCCCCTCCAAAGAAGTTCTCAAACCAAGACCAGTTTCTCCACCAGCCAGCTGCACTGCCGAAAATAAGCAGGACTATGATAAAGGATACTACTGCTATCCATCCTGAAACCGTGTTCCCTGCCCATTTTGCTTCTCCTCCAAATAAGCCGATAAGGATAAGCACCATCACCACGGCGACCGCAATCACCGAAACCTGCGGGAGCGAATCATTGGTTATCTGGACAACATCCCTATTGGCAGGATAAAGATTAAGGACATGGGGTATAATCACCAGCAGGGCAACAACCAATGCAAAAACCAGATTGTATTTTTTCTTGTCCTTTCCCAGGACATTTGCCTTTTCCATGATGGCAAATATCACCACAAAATAGAGGAGGAATGGAAGAAGCACATCTGTCAGCCCCCATGAGTCCAGAATCCTCACAAACTCTTCGAGATTAAATGCACCACTTGCCATTTTTTTAACACCTCATTGCTGTTAATGCTCATGCGAGCCTTTCTTCCCATGACCCGGTTCACCTTTCACGATATACCATACAAAAACAAAGATGATAATCAATAGGACCAAAGAGCCTACTGCTTCACCGCCGCTGCCAAAACGGAGGAAACCCCAAAGCTGGTCCCACCACCCCAGGGCAAATACAAAAATGAGGACAATGCCGACAAACATCATAAGCATAAAGAAAGTATTCCAACTTCCCTCCAAAAATATGCCCTCTCCCTCTTTCATGAACGAGCCGATGAGGAGCAGGAACAGGACGGAGAGCATCAGGAGAAGGACAGTGAATGAAGAGACAGTGGTGATGATCTCAACCAGTTTTGATGAGGCTACGACGAAAAAGGCAATGACAAAAGATGCAGTGGCATTAAGGTTTTTCTTCGTATATTTCTTCCCATCAATCGTCTCTGTGCCAAAAACTTTGGTCTTTTCCAATATTGCAAAGACGATGGTAAACACCAAAAGGAATGGCAGGACAACGTCATATAACCCGATTTCTGCAAAGAATTCTATCACACCTCTAAATGCACTAGCCATAGATGCTTTCCCTTTGATTAAGATATATAAAACTTTCTATTTTCGCCGGAACACGATTCTTTCGGGATGAAGTGTGAATTTCGAACGAATTAAGATGAATTTCGAAAAATTCAAAAAAATCCGACCAGCCCCCGTCACAGACGGGGGGATTGCTCGCTCCCTTCGGTCGCTCGGGTCGGATTTTTAAGCATGCAACCATTCTGGAAGTGGAAACTGCTTCCAACCACCAACAGAAAATCTTCGGATTTTCTTAGTTGCGCTCGGCTTTGCCTCGGCAACGGTCAAAGACCGGATGGAATGGTTGCATTTAAATAAAATCAAATCTTCAATACCTGCATGAAGCTGACAACTGTTGCCTTATCTTTCATCATCGGCATGCTTGCCCTTCAATCGGTTTCAGGCAAAGGTGGAGGCGGCGGGAGAGGGGGCAAATTGTGAAGATGCTGCTTAAGAACGATAAGAAGAAACTTATAGAATTTAAGTTAAAGAGGCCGGTGAAGCGGCTGGGGGAGAAACCGATGGGGAGGTTGATGAGGAAACCAACAAAGAAGGCTGGAATCAGCATTGATTCTTTGAGAAAAAAGTTTTCGAACTATACAATCCGGGCTATTATGGGGAAGATGGAAAAGGAAAGCCTGATATCAATCCGGAAAAGAAGAGTATTTCTGCCATAAAGCCAAATGACCTTCGGTTTGCTCACAACATTAATATACTCGGTTATTTTATTGCCGTTTATGCTTAAGCAAGTGATTCTCGTAAGGGATGACCTAAAGCTCCCCAAGGGCAAGCTTTCTGTTCAGGTAGCACACGCCTCAACCGCTGCATTGCTCAAGAGCCATAAAGATGATTTGGCAAAGTGGCAGCGTGAAGGAATGAAAAAGATTGTCCTCAAAGTGAAAGACCTGAATGAGCTGCTTCATTATAAAAAAATAGCGGAAGATGTTTTTCTGGTCTGTGCGCTTATCGAAGATGCGGGAAAGACTGTCGTAGAGCCGGGAACGGTGACGTGCCTTGGCATCGGGCCCGACAAAGAAGAAAAGATTGACAAGATAACTGGAAAGCTGAAGATGGTGTAGGGGTTGGACCGTAAGGCTATTTTGGGTTTTCTTCCTGGTAAGATTGGCCGGAGGATTGTGCCCCTTCTACAGGCTCACTTTGAGGAAAGATATCAACAAAAGCTTCTTTCAAAAGCTGCAATGCCTCGCTGACAACGATGACCTGATGCTTGTGGAATCCATCATACCTGCTGTATGCCTGAAGGCGCCTCTTGAGCCACAACGCTGCTGCCCTGACATCCTCTTCACGGTAGGCTTTGGTTGCCTGGGTTCCAACACTCCCTCTCTTGGATGATTTGTCCCCAGCAACATTATCTTTGAAAGCAAATGGGTTATCTTTGATAGCATTATCTTTGATGGCAACATCTTTGATAACCTTATCCTTCAGGGGATTCTCGTCCTCTCTCTCGGGAATAATGGGCATAGGTGATGAAGAAATCAAAGGCATTCAAAAAGGTTTCTCTTTGCCAGCACAATGTATTCTGGCGCAGACAGGTTTACTGTCCCCGCCCCCCTACCCAACCCCCTCTTTGCCCAAAGTTTTATGACATCAAACTCCCTATGCCAATAAATAGCCTGTTGAAGAAAAGGAATGTGCGCTGCCACCAGTTTACGCCTTTCAATTCAATCTCAAAGCTGCTTCCTGTGCTGTAGCTATTTCCACGCTTGTCTTTGTAATTAACCTTTATCATCACTTTGTTCATGCCTGGCTTCAAACTGTTTGCTTTCAGCTCGGCATCGAATTTCCTCCCCACCGCAAGCTGGTCAACAGCCCACCCAAGGCGAGGAGGGATAATCAAAACCTCGACACTCTGTGGAGCGCTGGCGGACACTTTTTCTAAGGTGAATTCGATGGAAAACTTCTCTCCAAACATTACCGAAGAGGGAGATTTGATTCCAGCTATAAAGATATTTGGCATGTCAAGCACATTAAATATGACGTCTGTTGTTTTTGATATTCCGGGAGCGGTAGCCTTAATTTTTACCCTGACTGCGCCTGTTTCCGATGGAATAAAAGTGAAATTTCTTACCAGACTCCTGCCGAGAAGGAGCTGCATGCCCTGGCAGATCTCCCCGTAGCATAACCTGCCGTCGGTGATGAGGGTGACTCCAGCATTGGCAACTTCGCATTCCATCCTGGCAGATTCAAAGGGATACAGCTCTGCTTTGTCGCCTTTACAGTTTATGTCAATTGAGGGAGCTTTCACTGAACCGCTTCCGGATGAGCTTTCCTGCCTAAGCTCATCATACAGCTCATCAGCATCCTGCCTTGAAAGCAGCACGCTATCACGCTGGGCCTTCAATTCAGCGGATGCAGCAACTTTGCCAAAGGCCCTCACCTCAAAGGGAAAGGTGTACACAAAATTCTGGTCAAGAGCATCGCTCACCCGGATCCTCCAAAAAACTTTTTTCGTCTCAAAGGGCTTCAGCACTACAAGGAGCGTTTCGTTGTCAACCATATCGATCTCTGAAGATTTTGAAAGCTGGAGCTCAACGGCAAGATAGGAATTAGCGAGATTCTTTACCATAGCTTCGACAATATCAAAAGCGCCGAAACGGACATTTTGTTTTGCAAGCGAAAGGGTGGTTTCAACAGGATCTTTCGGGGAGCCCTTCCTCCCAATGACCTTCCCGGTTATTTTCAGGGGCTGAGTATCGACTGAGATGCCCCTTGCAAGCCACTCATATCTTGTTGAGGGCTCATCTGCATCAAGAGCGTGCTTCAGCTTCACATGGAACTCGTCAATATACCCAAACTGGCCAAAGGTCACATCAAAAGGAATCCACCCAAATCCGGGGAAATACACCTCAGCCCATCCATGCGGGCCAAACCCTTCGCCTGTGGGAAGCGCATCAGTGTAAGCAAGGCCTGAAACAAAGCGGGCAGGAATCCCCAACACCCTGTTAAATGCAATGAAAAGATTAGTCAGCTCATCACAAACACCTTTCCTGTTTTCCAATACCCAGGAGGCAGGCTGTGAGACTGATTCGGTAAGTGTGCTCAGATCATACTGAATCTGCTGCTTGACCCATGAGGCAAAGGCAGTAACAATCTCAAATAGGTCATCTTTCCCACCTGCCAGCGCATTTGCCCGTGCAATAATTTCCGGGGCATCTGCATCAACAGTAGGTGATGGCAGGGTAAATGGAATAAGGCTATCGGGAAGCTTTTTCAACGGAAAGGGGACTTTTCCTGATAATACCGGAAAGGTATTTCTCACTTCAACGGTGCTCTTCAGCTCAAAAGGCAGTTCCCCTGCTGATGGAGAAACCCATCTCCATTGAAGGATGCCGGGAAAAGAAGCAGCTTCCGGGGCGGTCGAGAGGGATTCGGGCTCCTGCTGGAAATTGCTTTCAGGAAAAAAAGAGAGATTTGCGGCAACATACTGGATTTCCTGGCTTCCCGATTCAGGCTTCAACAGGATCTTTCCCTCGATGCCAACTTCAATGGAAACAGCATCATTCGAAAAATAGGACTCACTCACGGCCCAAAGAGGGCTGGGAAAGAGCAGGAGGGCGCACAGGGATAAAGCAGCAAGAATGTGGAAAGAAGTTGGCTTAGGCTTTCCGAGCATCATCTCATTCTGATTCCTTCACCGGCTCTGAGGTGACCCTTGGCAAAGGCACCGGCGGGGGAAGATTCACCTTCTGGCTGAGGATAAGCGCTTCGATGTTGCACTTTGTCAGGACGGTGTTGAGGATATTGGCCATGACTTCCTTCTTGACCTTCTTTGTCTTCTTCCATTCATCGAGGATCCCTTTGGCTTCTTTTGCCGTATCGAGATAAACGACATCCCCAGTAAGGCCAATCGATCCGAGGTTCGGGTCGTATGAAGTGGTAAACTCGAAGACAAACTTCAGGGCTTTTTGGTCAGTGCTCCCAAGGTCAAGAGACTGATCTTTCACATCCTTAACGGTGACATTGTTCTTGATATTTATCTTTCCTGTAACACCATCATTCCTGACAACTGTTATCTTGTTGAAATTAAAGCCTATAATTGTCATGTCCGCAACCTCCAGTTATGAGCCTTTGTTATGGGTCTTTGTTATGAATTCCTGTAAAGCTCAATAATTTATAAAGCTTTCCTTATTCCTGCTTTGCATGAAGAAGTTTAAACTGGTCTGTTTTGATGTTGATGGGACACTGGTGGATAATGTGACGTTCTCCTGGGATGTTTTCCACAAGCATTTTGGCTGCGACATGGACAAAAGGGAGAGGACAAAAAAGCAATTCTTCGACGGGAAAATCAGCTATCTGGATTGGGCGAAACATGATATAGGCATGTGGATCGAGAAGGGGGCAAGGAAAGAGGAATTCATCGCAGCAAT
>JACPBU010000185.1 GCA_016180165.1 Candidatus Woesearchaeota archaeon
ACGACCCGGGGGAAGTCCCTTACGGGGTGGGTCGTAGGGCAAAACCAAGCCATCTTGGTTTTGACCGTCTCCCGCCAAGGCTGGCTGGATTTTTTCCTATTGGAATAGCCGCTAATCGACCAATCAAAAAAATGGCAAACACCTTTGGTAAAAACTTCAGGATGATGACATTTGGAGAGTCTCATGGTAAAGCTATAGGTGTTGTTATCGACGGGATCAAGCCGGGCCTTCCTATCAGCGAAGAGGAAATCCAGAAAGAGCTTGACAGGAGAAAGCCTGGGCAAAGCAGGCTGACAACGCCACGAAAAGAGGAAGACAAGATTCATATTCTTTCCGGAATCTTCGAGGGAAAGACAACGGGCATGCCGATTGCCCTTCTCATCTGGAACAAGGATGTTGACTCAAGATCATACGAGCGCATCAAATCTCTTCTCAGGCCTGGGCATGCAACATTTACCTATCTGAAAAAGTATGGCATCCATGATTTCAGGGGCGGTGGAAGGTCATCAGCCAGAGAAACTGCAAACTGGGTCGCTGCCGGAACGCTTGCAAAAAAGCTTCTCAAAAAGGAAGGGATTAAAGTCATCGCTTATGTCAGGGAGATTGGGGGCATCGAGGCAAAAAACATTGATTACAGCGAAATCCAGAACAACCCTGTCAATTGCCCTGACAAGGGTGCAGCCCTGATGATGAGCGAAAAGATTGAGCAGGTCAGGGCTGAGGGGGATTCTTTAGGCGGTATTGTTGAGATAGTTGCACAGAATGTTCCCGCAGGATTAGGTGACCCTGTCTTTGACAAGCTCAGCGCCAATATTGCAAGAGCCATGATGACGATAAATGCTGTCAAAGGGGTTGAGATTGGCGATGGATTCAGGGCTGCAAGGATGAAGGGAAGCGAGCATAATGATATCTTTGCAAAACAGGGCAGCAACATTGTCACGAAGACCAATCATTCCGGGGGAATTTTAGGCGGGATTTCAGACGGAATGCCCATCGTCGTCAGGATTGCCATCAAGCCGACGTCATCCATCACCAAGGAGCAGGACACGCTGACTATTGGGGGGAAGCCGGCAAAAATAAGGGTTTTTGGAAGGCACGACCCTTGTGTAGCGATAAGGGCGGTGCCTGTTGCAGAGGCGATGATGGCTATTGTTTTGGCGGATGCGCTGATGGGGCAGAAAAGAATAAAGTGAAGAAGCCAACAAAAAGAGATTATTCAACCATACATGGCAATTCAACTTTATAAAACACAGGTGAAAGAAACCTTATTCCACCCCTATATTGTCATAAGTCAAAACCCTGAATCTTTTGATGAAATACTGCCACTGAATAATCCTGCTCTTATCTCCTGATTTTTTTACTCCATCATCAACTAATTTAACATCATTACGCAATTCATCAAGGAGGGAGTTATAAATTGCAATGATATCTTTCTCAGCCTCTTTACTCCAGCCCGGTCTTTTTAAAAGAGAATCGATCTCATTGAGGATAGCCCACATATCCAGTATATACCCTTTTACTGAAATAAATGCATCAATCCACTTAGGATTTCCCCGGCTTATAGTAAATCACCGAAATTCTCGAAAATCCAAAAGGTGATTTACTATACTAGAAAATCTCGCAATATTTCGATAATTAACGAGATTTGCTATTATCTCGAAAATCCAAAAGGTGATTTACTATACTAGAAAATCTCGCAATATTTCGATAATTAACGAGATTTGCTATTAGATCCACGCTGAGAATGTCTTCAATTGATTCATACTGAAACATCTTTTTAATTATCCATTGTGAGGATATAGCAAGGTCGATTTTCCCTTTCAATAAGTTAAGTTGAAACTCTATATCCCTAATCCGTTCTTTATCTCCCAGATGCTTGGCATTTTGCAGTGCATTTAGGTCCTCTTGATGGATCCCCCAAAGGCGTTTAATGTAGTCTTCAAGATCATTCATAAGCCTACGAACTTTTTGTGCATCTATTTTCTTTCGTTTTGATTGAAGGTCTTTGGCATCATCAGTCATCTTATCATAACTTTCGGAAAGCTCTTCCCTACCACTGGAACCCTCTTTCTCACCGGCAAAAACAGGTGAAGCCCGCGTTCCCGCAAGGATCAAAGCAAAAATGCATGCCCTCCATCGCGCGCTCATAAGGGAATCTCATGCTCAATCCCGCACATTTTCAATGATCAGTCGGCCGGAACCGTCTTTGACCAGCCCTGCTTCTTTGACCACCACATCCCCCTCTTCCAGGT
>JACPBU010000024.1 GCA_016180165.1 Candidatus Woesearchaeota archaeon
GCTGGTTGCCGCGCCTGTCACGCCTGATTTTCCGCCGATACTCATGCCGATGAATATGCCGATTACGAGTGCAACAACAACTGCCGCAGCGGTGATGCCCCATTTCCCGGACGGGCTACTATAAGAAACAGTGGGCTTCGTGCTGAGTGCATGCGATTTATTCATACCCCAAAATGGTTTCGAACCTTTAAACAGTTAGTTGTTCTTAGCCCGCACGCGTAAGTTTATATATTGAAGCAAGATGAAAAGAAGCAAACCGAAAGGAAAGAAAAGAATTTACCATCGCCTTTTCTGCTCATATTCGCCATTAGCGATACGCTCTAAGTTCGCCAGCCTCTGATTGATACTCTCAAGGGTATATCTGATAGAATCAAGTTTTGCTGAAACGACCTCCAGGTCTTTTCCATAAAGATCGGGAGCCTGATGCCCTTGCTGAAATTGCTGCTGCACGGGCGGCCCAAATGGCTGCTGCATCGGTGCAGGCCTCCCGGGGTAGGATTGCTGAAAGCCCGGCCCTTGGGAAAAATCCTGCTGATGCCCGCCAAAACCCATCTCCTGCCCAGGCAGCGCTAGATCATTTCCCAAGCCTGCCCCAAAATCACTTCCTGGATTTTTTCCAAGTGGATCAAAACCTTTCCCGATATCTCCTAACCCAAGATCCGGGCCTTTCCCAAAGTCTGTCCCTTTCCCTAAATCGAGATCTTTCCCGATATCGCCAAAATTAAAATCATCTTTCTTCTTCCAGAAAAATAAGTTTTGCAAAAATCCCACTTCAAGGCACCTCTCGAACTATCAGCTCAGTAGCATTTTCCTGCATATTCTTTCCCGGCGTTGCATTACCCAAGACCACAAATGCAGTGATGATGCTTTTCCCTTTTTCAACAGCTATAACCCCTTTTTCCAGTATATAATCCTTTCCTTTTTTAAAGATGGGGTTTTCCGGAAAGAACATAGTCCCGACAACGATGAATGCAATCAAAAAAACAGCAGTGACAGCTGCAAATTCAATCATAAGTGGGTATATGCAGGCAAACTATTTAAACCTTGTTTGTTTGGAAGCGGACAAAGGGGGTTTGATAGAATCCGCTTATAAGCAAAGAGAGGCAAAAAAAATTATATCTTTTTTATCTTTCTCTTGGTTAGGAGGTATGCCTGAGCGCATCTGCAAGCAGCCCGCTCACATCGATTTTTGCGCATCTGCCGGGGATAGTATTGCATGCTGCCACCTTTGCCCCTGTTTTTTCCAACTTCTCCAGCGCTCCCTCAGCAAAGATCCCATGGACGGTGACGCAGGTGAATTTCTTAGCCCCCATGCCTTTAAGCAGTTTTATCGTCTCAAGCAGCGTATGCCCTGTCGAAATCATGTCATCAACCAATACCAGGTTGTTTTTTGAGATATCAATATTTTTGCTGAGCTTCACCCGGACATCCCGTGAATTGTATCTGGTCTTTTCAAGGATGACGCTCTCGCAGCCAATCATCTTTGCAGTTGCCTGAGCCCATTTATAGCTTTCCCAATCAGGGCCGACAATCAGCGGATTTTTGACATGCTTCTTGATATATTCCATCATAAGCGGATTTGCAGTAATCTTATGCGCCTTTACCTTGAAGATATGCCCCAAATTCTTTTCCCTGTGGAGATGCGGATCAATGACAAAAAATGCATCGACGCAGTCATCCACAAACTTAGCTATCACCTGAAGGCTGACACATTCGCCTGGATTGAACCGTGCATCCTGCCTGAAGTAGGGAAAGAACGGAGCTGCCAGGATAACCTTCCTTGCCCCTAAATCTTTTGCAGTCCACGCAGCAAAAAAAACTTCCATAAGGCAGTTGTTGACATCGCCGTAGAAGCTCTGCACCAAAACAACCTGCTGCCCTCTGACATCGCAGTGAAACCGCATATAAGTCTCGCTGTCAGGAAACCTGCTCGCTTCAAGCTTGGAATAAGGCCGTTTCAGCAGCTTTGCAATCTTCTTTGCAACATGAAGCCCGTGGCTTAGCCCGATGATGATCATTTGTGAACCTTCAGCGCACACCTATAAAAATATATTCTTTTTCGGTGCCACCCTCTTTAAGAAGTTTGTCTCCTCTTACAGCTAACGACACAAATATTTAGACAAAAGTATGTCGTTTGCTTATTACGAACGGACAACAATTGTATAATAATTATTGTCCGTAAGTATAGATATCGTAGGTTTCTGAATGTGCTCAGCACATTCACTTTTTCTTAACCCAATAGGCCATTCCCGGCTTGAAGTGCAGAAAATCGTTGAGCTCATTTCTTCGTGCCGGATCAAAGCTCCTCCATGCGCCGTCAAAATGGAAGACTGTGGCATTGGAATACCAAAAGGCGATGCTTTTGTCCGACAATGCTGGAACCCCGATGAGATTCATCCCCTCAAAGAGTCCGGGCTGCCGGTCCGGTAATTTTCTCCCATTAACGATGATGTTCGAAGATTTATTTGCATGGACAATATAGCCTTGCAGCGGCTCAAAACGCTCCGGGACAAAAAAGGTTTTTTCCGAATTGTTGAAGGAAAAGATAGGCCCGGCATCTGCAGGCTTCAGCAGTTCTTTGATCGGGGCATCAACGGCAACAGGCAATGAGATAAGATTCCATCCTCTGCGTAACGCAAGATTGAAAGTGGCAAAGGCTGATTCAGAGACATTGATCTTGTCTGGCGCATGCGGCCTGCTGCCATAGAGATAAACCCTTGTGGAATTTCCTTCCCCTTCTTTAACCAGATTGCCGGTGCTGTCATAAGCATAAGATGCATTATAGAACCCAGGAGCATCTGCCCTTGTCAGCCGGTCAAGGTCATCATAAGTGAATCGCTGGTTCCTCGATTCGATAGCGTCGTTGATGGCTACTACATTCCCCACAGCATCATAGCCATAACTCATTATCTGAAGGGCAGGAGAGGTCTGAAGGGCAGGAGAGGTCTGAAGGGCAGGAGAGGTCTGAAGGGCAGGAGAGGTCTGGAGTGAAAAAGTATTGATTTTCTCCAATCGCAAAACTTTTGGAGTATATGTATATGCAGTAGTGAGCCCTTGAGAATATTGCCTTTGGGTCAGCTCGTCAGCAGCGCCATAAGTTGAGCCCGATATGATTCCGTTGACCGAATCAACCTTATTCTGCTCATTATAATTCAAACTGATGTATTCGCCGCTGGGAAGTCCCTGAGAACTGATCCTGTCCATTGCATCATAGGAATAAGAAGTGATAAGTTTTTGGCCATCTATGTCCGTCTCTTCTTTGATGATTCTCAGCCTGTTATCATAAAAAAAAGATTTCTTAAAAGATGGGCTGTTGATTGAAGATAATGTGCCGATTTTTCCCTCGTCATACCGATAGGTTATTGCTCCTGTGGCAGAAGGCTTTTCGAGGACTCTTCCTAATCCATCATACTGTATCATTACCTTATTCCCTGCATTGTCCGTCTGTTCAACAAGATTTCCATTAGGGTCATAGGAATAGCTCCATTTCCCCATATCGGGATCATCCATACTCCTTTTCCGCCCAAGGGAGTCATAGGCATAAGAAATCTTGTTCCCCAAATTATCCGTAATGCCGATAAGATTTCCGCCAGCATCATAGGTATAGGCTGTGGTGAACACCTCATTCCCTGAAAATTCCCTGACCTTGGTTATTTGGCCGTAAGCGCTGTATTCCTTTTCTTTTTTATGGCCATTCTCATCGGTAAATGTTGCTCTCCAGGCCCCATAGCTGACAGACGCTGCTGAGTTGTCAGGTTTCTCAACTCGGGTTATCCGCCCAAGCGCATCGAAGGTATAGGTTGTCCTGAATCCGCCATTTGGAGATGAATATGAGTTTTGGGAATAGTAAGGATTGGTAACACCTGCCGCTCTTCCCCTGTTGTCGTAATAGAGGTCAATGGCAATGAAAGGCTCATGCTGTTCCCCAGCTGATGATAAAGAAAATGATGTTTGGGGCATTGAAGCCTGCGGAAGTGAAGCTTGTTGAACTGAAGTTTGCTGGTCTGAAGATTGCAGATTCGAAGATTGCTGGCTCGAAGGCTGCTGGATAAAAGATTGTTGGCTCGAAGATTGTTGAACTGATGTTTGCTGGGGAGAGGATTGAAGGGAAGAGATGCCTGCACCTGACCAGGCTTCCTCTTTGCCCCACACGACATCCTTAAATCTGTCTCCGTTGATGTCTGCTATCCTAACTCCCGAATCTTTGTGTTCTGAACTCACAAAACATCCTCGGGGATTGCTGTTCTCAAAGCATCCCGGCAGCCTCCATGAGGCATGCTCGCTCCAGCCGCTGCCGGTGTTGATAAGAACTCTTGAAAATCCATTCCCCGATGCATCGAGTGTCCCGATTATAATATCTGGAAGATTATCTCCATTGATATCCTCAAGCCTTACCCCATTATCCTGGTTATCGGGCGTTACAAAACACCCTTCCTGCCTTGCGGCTGTGCAATAAATATCTTTCCACTGCGGTGACAATGTCCATCCAGAGCCATTGTTGAGCCTGACCTCGCTTTCTGCTCCCGGGAAAAATCTGGCGATATCTGCTTTATTGTCCCCATTGATATCTATGATTCTGACGCCCAAGTCCCTGCCCTGATCATCAGTAAAACAGCCTTTATTATTGCTGCCATCAACACAACGCAATGCTCCCCACTTTGAAATATCCAAATTTTTGCTCCACCCTTCCCCATTGTTAATCCATACAGCCCAGTCTGGGGGTGATGAGCCTTTCGCCACTGCCCTGATGAGGTCATTTTTTCCGTCTCCATCAATATCAGCAAACCTGACACCGTTATCTTTCTCCCCTGGAGTTGTCATACAAGCGCCGCCATAGCTGTAAAGGCACTCTGGCATCGTCCAATGGTAATCTGTCGGAAACCCGTTATGGACATTGTCCTGCTCCCACCCTGAGCCATTGTTGATGAGTGTCTTGCTTGCCCTAGCCGAACCAGTGAATTTCCCTGTTGCTATGACAACATCAATCTTTCCATCTCCATTGATTTCCTCAAGCCTTACTCCGTTATCCTGCCGGTTGCTCCCGATAAAACATCCCTCGTTTCCATGGCCTGGATCCGGGCAGTAGTAGGATATATGCCATTCATCGCTTTCCTCCCATCGGTATCCGGTGTTGATCCATGCTTTTGTATATGGGCTTTCGATGATGCTTGACCTCACAAAATCTGCCCTCCCGTCACCATTGACATCCGCCAATCTTACGCCATTGTCCTTATTGTCTTTTGTGGCCAAACATCCAATAAAGGAGCCATCTTCGCACTTAGGGAGTTTCCATCGGGAATCCCCATTCCAGCCGGAGCCGTTGTTGATCCATACTGCAGAATAATCTACAGATGAAGAAGGCGGTTGGTCAGGAGATGGAGTTGGAGATGGAAATGGATTTGGAGAGGGAGTTGGGGAGGGAGTTGGAGATGGGTTTGGGCCAGGTGAAGGCACGGGAGTGGGGCCGGGAGATGGATTTGGGGAGGGTTGAGGAGTGTTCACATTGCTGTTATTTTCAGCTTCTCTCACATACTTTATCGGCCTCCCAAAGCCGTCATAATAGGCGATGACATCAGCCGTCTTTGATGTTCCGCTTTCCTCTCTCTTCATCGCCTTGATTGAGGAAGGGGCATTCCCAGAAATTCTATATTCAGTCTGGGTGGTGGGAAACACAGATGAGTCGTATGGCCTAATCTCCTTTATTCTTCTGCCTAATGCATCATAGCTGTAGCTTGTTGTTATGCCGTTGGGGTCAGCCGCTGAGAGAAGATTCCCCGTCCCGGAATCATAGGAAAATTTCGTTTCGTGCCCAAGGTTATTTCTTTCGGTGCTTACAAAAGTATTTGCCGCATCATAAGAGAAAGATGTCAGAAACCCATTTGGATCGGCCTGCCGGATAAGATTGCCAAAGGGGTTATAGGAATAGGAGGCTGAAAGCTCTGACTGTTCAACAACAGCCCCATTCTTCTTCAGGAACATATTGTCCTGCCTTGCAGTCATCGCCCCCTTTACTGGCGCTTCCCCATACCCTCTTCCATCATAGGAAAACTTAACCTCTGAAATTAGGTTGTTGTCTTTGTCCAAAAGGCGTTTTTTCTTCACCTTATCAACTATCCATGAGCCAGTGTTGTAAACAAACTCCCTTTCCTCGCTTCTTTCATCCCCGGTGTCAGGGATTTTTCCCTCAAAAAATATTTTATTGATATTGCCAAAACTGTCGTAGGAATAGTATTCTTTTGAGGTTTCATAATCCGGGCTTGCCCCCATGACAATTCCTGCAGGAAACAGATAATTGGTTTTGCTGTTGAGCGAGGTGGTAAACACGCCATTGCCTTCAGAATATACCCATTCGTTAACTTCCTTCGCATAAAGATGGCCATCAGGCCCAAAAAAATCAGCAGTGTATTCCTTCCCGCTCCTTGCTTTGTCCTGGTGGAAATGATGGAGCATTTTGCTCCCATCCGGCAGCTGCTCCTCGACTTTCGCAAATCCCCTAAACTCTTTATCTTTTGCATCGTAAAATCCGCCCTCATAGCTGTATCTTTTCGTTGAAACCAATTTATGCCCGTCATCCAGCCCATTGTCTTCTGTTATCTCGCTGACAACCCACAGGTTAAATCCCAAATCACTTATTCCATCGCTGCCCTTATTGTTGAAGGAGGTTGAGGGCTTATAAGCAATAGAAGTTTTTCCACCAAGCGGCGACGTTATTGACTGTAAGAGTGAAAGGGTGCCAAGTTTGTTAATCCGCATATTGGTGTAGGGCCTCCCAATTCCGTTTGCCCTCATCAAATCAACAAAACCATCTCCATTGATATCCCCCATCCTGATGCCCATATCTTTGTCACCCCAGACAAAACAGCCTTCAGGCCTTTCGTCGGTGCAGTTAAAAAGCCTCCAAACGTTTTCATCATCAAATCCAGTATTTACAGCGGGTAGAACCCATCCTGAACCGTTGTTCAAGAGGGTTTGTGCCCCTGGCTTCCCCTTTATCAGATCGGGAAGATTATCTCCATTCACATCAGCCAGCCTTACCCCATTATCGCCTAATCCCTGAGTAAGGCAATAGCCCCCCCCGTTTATTTCGCATTGTGGAACCTTCCACTGCTGATTTTCTTCCCATCCTGTTCCGTTATTTATCCATGTTATTGCCGGGACAGGGTGTTTATCGTTTGTGCTTGCCCTAAGGATATCAACAAGGCCGTCGCCGTTTACATCTGCCAATGTGACTCCATTGCCTTTTTCTTCAGTCCCGCCGTTCCACCCGTTATAGGCTTTTCCGTCATTCCAATACCAGTAGGAAAAGCAGCCGTAATAGTCGGCAGTGCTGTTGCAATGTGGAATTTTCCATCTCTTATCCTCCACCCACCCTGAGCCATTGTTGATAAATACCCATTGGAATCCTTTGGACGCAACTCCAGCCTTTAGGTCAGGCTCACGGTAATCTGTTTTGTCTGCTGCCATGACGCCTTTCAGGATGTCCGCAAGCCCATCCCCATTGATATCTGCAAACCTAACACCAGTATCCCTCCCGGCATCATCAATAAAACATCCATCCCAGTGTGACCCGCTTGAATCGGCATAACAATAAGGCAGCTTCCAGGTTGGGTCAATGCTCCAGCCGGACCCCGTGTTTATGGCAACTTTCCATTGCGCTGCAAATGAAGGCCTCCCTCTTACGATATCAGTTAACCCGTCGCTGTTGACATCAGCAAATCGAATGCCATTATCAATGTATTCCGGATCAACAAAACAGCCGCTCCATTCAAAATTATTTTCGCAGTCAGGGACTTTCCAGATGTTGTTCTCTACCCATCCTGAGCCAGTATTGATGAAGGCTTTTGAAAACCATGCTTTGTCAGATGGCCCTGCGCCAACTCCGCTTGCCCTCAGGAGATCATCCAATCCATCGCCGTTGACATCAACCATCCTTAGGCCGCCATCAACATTCCCAGCCCCATTTGCCGGAAGCCTTCTGTGGTCATAAGCAATATAACAGGGAACAGGCTGGGTTTGGGAAGTTCCAGGATAAAAATTAAGCCGGCACTCATTAAACTCCCACCTTGAGTCATCCTGCCAGTTGACGCCCCCAGTATAGTAATCAAACTTTACGGGCGGTAAAGCGCTTGCTCCATCACTCCCTATTTCGGTGACAGAAGCCAGAAAGCTGCTTGAAACGCTGTTCTTCAGCCGTGAATAATCAAGAGCATATTTCCTGACGAGTGCCCCGCCAGCAGTTACCGCAATCTCCTTTAATCTTCTTGATTCCCGAAAAAAGTTACCGTCAACAAAACCGCTCCATGCATCAGGCCTGTCATTGCCTTCATAGGTAAAAGTAATCTTCCTTGACTGCTCGTTGTTGTAAGTTATAGAGTTTAGATAAACTGCTCCAGAATCCAAAGGGAAGGGGTTTTCGTTATAGGAGTAAAAGATGGAATTCCCAAACACATCAGTAACCTTGTCCAGATTCCATCTCCAGACATAATCATACCTGTTTGCAGCAGTTTCAGAATCCCTGTTAAACCCAAAACGATACGTTGTTCCGTCCTTTGTCTTGACGCTCCAGTATTCGTCTTTATCATTATTCCCTCCAGATTCCTTTTTAATGAACAGGAAACTTTCAATATTGGTGTGAAATCTTCCGTCATTGGGATTGAACACCAGCTCATAAGCATTTCCATCGAGAATAAGCTTAAAGAAATCATCGGAAGTATTGCCAAAGCTGTGGTTGGTATCTCTTTGAA
>JACPBU010000025.1 GCA_016180165.1 Candidatus Woesearchaeota archaeon
TTTCCTTAGGCATATTAACACCTCTTTTTAAGACGATAAAATATATAAATGACAAAGTAGAACTAGTATTTATATCTTTCGTTTCAGTAGTCAATCTCATGTTTTATTGCAGGTTGTTTACATCTTTAAAGTGGTTAAAAAAACAGAGGGTTTAAAAACAAAAATATATTCCAGTGGAATTATGCACACAGAAAGATCAAGGGCAGATCCAAACAGGAGATATTTTTTTGAATGTTTGGGTTTTGTAAATCCCGAACACTTACGGAGGGGTTTATTTGTTGGAGTCCCTTGTGAATTAGAGAGCACCTTAACCATCTCTGCTCCAGTCCCAATTGCACCAGAAGAAGTGATTGGATTAAAAAAAATTATAGGAGATTGTGGAAGTCCAGAGATGAGGGTATTATTTGAGGAGGGCTCTTTTAACGCATCGTTTAGGTATCTTAAAGCTTGTGGCGTATTCGAAACTCCATACATGGTTCATACAGTAAGGACACTCCAATAAAGCCAAAATCCCCTGCATTCTTTGAACCCCCAACTTATTGAAGACAGCACTCACCGATCAATTCGGCCAAAAATCATATCCTGCCCTTAATTCGCCTTCTTGCTCGCATTCAGCAATTGTGCGAGGTCATCCTTGCACATATTCTTGATGCCATTATAGCTTATCATCTCGCAGATAGCGGGCTCTTTCTTTTTCTTTGCGATTTTCAGGATGCAGGTATCGCCCTCAAAGACGCTCTTCGTCTCCTCGCAGATGTTCTCGTCCATTTCTGCAAAAGCGATAGCACGGATGCAGGAGTCATAGGTTGTTTCGTTGAGGATGAATCGGCAGGTCTGCCATCGCCGGGTATTCTGGGCGACGCTCCTGTAGCACTGTTCTCTATCCAGTAGATTGCTCACCTTCACACAGCTGGTGCTGTCATTGCTGGCCACTGCCACATTCTTGTTGCATACATCCGCCCAATATGATGAATTTGCCTCGTTGCAGAGGGAAAAGTTAGCCCTTGCGACTGCAAGTTTGGAAATGCAGAAATCCCCTGTCTTCCCGGAAATCCCCCTGCACAGCGCAAGGTCATTATTTTGGATAGCTATCTCTGCTGTGCAGGAATCCTTAATCTCCCCAGTCATGATTGGGCTGCACAATTTGATGTTATTTTCCCCTTTTGCCTTTTCAAAGAAGCAGTCATCCCTGTCCCTCTGCTCTCCAAGGTTCTCGCACTTTTGCTTCGTAGTGCAGGAGGCAAGCAGGACTGCCGCAATGGCGATGCAAACAAGGAAAAACGCCTTTTTCATAGCTTAGAGGCAAATGAAGATTTATTTAAAGCTTTTTGTTAGGGAGGTATTTTGGAAATTTCCCCTCATCGCTTCGAATGGGCCTTAACTGCCCTTCGCAAGTTAATTCTCTTCGTAATCTGCAAAACCACCCCCTCAGGAGAGAGGGAAGTTGTATCGATGATGAAATCATAATGGCTGTTGTCATGGTAATTGATGCCATAATAGCTGAGATACCGTTTATCCTCAGAAGCTATCCTCTTCTTGATTTTAGACATTGAATCATTAAGGTCAATATAGGGCTCATGGGCTCTCCCTTCAGTAAATATCCTCCTTGCAGCCTCATCGAGGGAAACCTTCAGGAAGGCCTTGAAGGAATGAGGGATAAAATGAAATCCAAGCCGTGAATCGATGACAAAATTGTCTTCCACCTTCCCCAGCTGGATCTGCCTTCGGTCTAATTCCTCATCGATAGTCCTGTCTTTCTCCGCCAGCTTTCCCAGCTCAAGAAGCGTAATTCCCCTTTCGTTAGCCATCGCCCGCATGATATCCCCGATAGAGTAATGCCTGAAGCCAAGCTTCTCTGCCAGCATTTTTGCGACTGTGGACTTCCCGCTCCCCGCAATGCCGCTGATGGTTATGATCATACCCCCGCATGATGCCTAAGCCTTTTTATAAGTTTCTTTCATTTGGTCGCATTGAAAAGTTAAAGGTTGCCATCAATTTGCGAAACTTATTGGTATTAACTTAATGATGATAAGGGGGTTGCCTCCGAGCGGTAGCGATGCGAGGCACAAAAAATGGGATTTTTTCGTGCCCCAGACGGGGAACCGCCTTGCGCGGTGCCAGAAATCGTAAAGATTTCGGAGCATGTCAGCCCTTGGTTTCAAAAGCAAGGCTGAGCCTGATGGCAACCCGAGCATTGCGAGGACCTTTCAATGCGGCCTTTCATCTGAACTGGGATTCGAACAGCCATAAGATACAAAAAAATAGTAATCATTCAGCATTCTGAAAATGTCGGTCGAGAGAGAAAAATACTCTCCATTTGTGCATCGTCGGTGAATTTCAAACAACTGAATGAGTTCAAAAAATCAAAAGATATTAAAGCCCCCCGAGTATTGTAGGCAGATGAGACCGGGTTTATTGGAGCGGGTCCGTATTATTCTGCTGAAAGAGGGGGTTACCCTAAAATCACTTACCCGGACGTGTTTTGATATTATTGCCAGGAAACACTCCACCATCTTGCTCCTGAAGATTATCAGCGACGCAAACGCCATTGCAGAAGAGTATGCGAAGGAGATGCAGCAGGTAGCTTCCTATATCGATGCCGCACCCCTTATCATTGCAGAGAGCTCCCATGAGCCGCTTCAGGAAAATGTGGTTTATTCTAGGTTTGGCATCTGCACGCTGACGCTTGAAACCCTGAAAGCATCCCTGCATCACTCGCTGCCATTCCTCCAGAGCACCCATGCTGGGCTGGCTGCTGACATTGTGGGAGAAAGGCTGAAGCACATCCGTGAGAAGGAGGGTATATCGCTGAACGAGGCTTCGCAAAAAGCTGGAGTTTCCAAGAAGATGGTGCAGCGGTATGAGGCAGGCCAGTCTAAAGTATCATTAGGCAGGGCGCTCCGGCTCTATCATCTTTTTGGCCCGAGCATCTTCAGGCACATTGACATCTTTTCGAGAAATCCAGAGCCGCTGCCGCTCCCTCAATCAGACATAGCAAAGAAATATTCCAGCCTGGGTTTCCAGACTTCGGATACAAAAAAGGTTCCTTTCGACGTGATTGCAAAAAAGGAGAATGACCTTATCCTGACAAAGGTGGGTGACCAGATCAGGCCCCATTACCAGGACATTTCCTCGCTGATGGATGCTGAACGCCTGGTCATCTTTACAAAGAAAAAGCCAAGGGGCGTCCCTGCAATGACAAAGGAAGAGTTCCTGAAGGTGGAAAAATCCCAGGAACTGATAAAATTTGTGAAGGAAACATAAGGATGAGCATAAAAGCGTATTGAACCTTCATTCATTTGTCCTGCCAATGCTTTATCGCCATGCATCTAAACTACCTCGGACTGAAATCCGCTAAAGGTTTTTTCCTATCTCTGGCCTAAAGCTGTTATTCTCGATTTCTCATCTTCATAGGGAGACAGGCTACCAAAAAACACCCGAATAGAAAGCTTTAAAAAAGCCCCTTAAAACTCTCTCCCTGAAATACAGGTAAGTTGCTTAAAAGAGAGATATATTCACTTGGTCATTTATTTCGGAGGAAATCTAACAATGTTCTACAAGATGGAAGTCAGGGACCACATAAGGGTTCCCCCTAACCTGTTTGACCTTGAGGTTAAGGAAGCGGTCATCAAGAGGATAAAGCAGAAGTTTGATGGGTTTATCGCCAAGGAACTGGGTATTGTGATTGATGTTACCGAAATAAAAGCTATCGGAGAGGGCATCATCATTCCAGGCGATGGTGCTGCTTATTATGATGCCACTTTTGACCTGCTGACATTCAGGCCTGAGATGCAGGAATTGGTTTACGGAAAGATTAAAGACATAGCCGATTTTGGTGCATTCATAACGCTGGGCCCCATTGAAGGCATGATCCATGTCTCGCAGACCATGGACGATTTTGTAAGCTTCAGCAAAGACAAGGTATTGATAGGAAAGGAATCAAAAAGGGCGCTGAAGGTAGGTGACCCATGCAGGGCAAGGATTATTGCGATTTCCTTTAAGGATATTAATAACCCCAAGCTTGGTTTGACCATGAGGCAGCCTGGCCTCGGAAGGACAGGCTGGTCTGATGAGCCTCCAAAAGACGAGCCAAAGGAAAAGAAAGGGAAAAGATGAGCAAGAAAAAAGTTTGTAAGAAATGCAAGATGTTTGTCGAAAGCGGCGATTGCCCGCTCTGCAAGGGTAATCAGTTCACTATGAGTTTTCAGGGGCGCCTGAACATCCTTGATGCAAAAAATTCTATCATTTCAAAGAAGATTGGCCTCGATAAGGAAGGCGAATACGCAATAAAGGTGAGATGACATGCCAGCATTGAAGATTTTACAAAAGAAAGAGAATCCATTCCTTTCACGCGATGAGCTTGTCGCCGAGATAGATTTTCAGGGCAAGACAACCCCTTCCGGCTCCCAGGTAAAGAAGGACCTTGCAGAGCAGGAAAAGATTGAGCCTTCTGTTATTGCGATGAAAGGCATCAGGACTGAGTTTGGCAGGGGAAAAGCAAAGGTGCATGCCGTGATTTACAAGTCATCTGATCATTTTAAGAGATATGAGCCCAAGGAAAAGAAGGCTGAAGGGGCAGATGCAAAAGGCCAGCCTGCTCCAGCAGAAAAGAAAGAGTAAGATGGTAAGGCAGGCAAAGATAAGCAGAAAAAAGAGAGATGAGGGGCAGATAAAAGGAGTGGAGACACAGATAAAAAAGAGATGAAAGAGGCAGAGAGGGAGAGAAAAGGCGTCGGTTTAACATTTATTGGGTTGACGGATAATACTTTTAAAAAAACGATGATGAAAAGATGGCACCACCAAAACAAAAGGCAAAGGGGGCAAAGAAAGGGCTTTGGGCCATTTATGGCACCCAGGGGGGCCTTCAGCGGAAGAACAGGTTTTGCCCAAAGTGTGGGAATGGCTTTTTTCTTGCCCTGCACAAAGACAGGCTCACATGCGGGCAGTGTAAATATACTGAATTCTTAAAAAAATAAGGGTAATATTCTATATTCTTAAAAATCTGGATTCTTAAAGAGATAGGGCCAAACGACCAGATTGTTTGACCAGATTTTGTGATTTACCTTCCTTCCTTCTCAGCCACCTTTTGGAAGAGCATGATATCCTCGATAGTGAGCTTCTGCCCTTTCTTGATCTTCTCCTCGACAGCCTGCTCCTTCATCTTAAGGAACTCGAGCTCTTGCTGCTTTTTTGACGCAGCCTGCTTTTCCCTCATCTCGTCCAATGCCTCCCCGATGTCCCGGAGCCTCGGCAGTTTTTCATGGAGCTGTTTGCTGATCTGGACAAAATGCTGCTTGGCTGCGACACACCGTTGCAAGAGCCCTTCTTCTTCAGCCTCGAGTTTCTGGATTTCCTCTGAAAGCTTGATCACTGCCTGATGAGACTCCTGGCTCTCTTTAGCCTTTTGCTGGATGTCGCTGTGGAGCAGATTGGCATCTTTCTTTTTCTCACCGACTCCATGAGAGGTATCCTTGATGGCAACAGCTACATCCTTGATGGCTTCGGCTTCCTTATATTGTTTCTTGAGGAACTTAATTTTTTTCATAAGCTCTTTTTCTTTATCGAAAGGCATGACCTCAGTCTCGATGAGATGGTCATACCGCTCAATCATCGCTTGGATCGCACCAGGAGATTTTTGCTTTTCATCTTTCTTAGAAAGCATTTTCCGCTCATCGGTAAGCTCATGCAGCTTGGATATGCCGCTCTTGACTTCCTGATGCAGGCCATCCCTAAGCCTCTTCTCATCCTGGATAGCTTCATTGATAGAATCCCGATGTTTGCGCTTTTCCTTCACCTGGCTTATCAACAGCCGGATCTTCGCCCCCAATTCTTTTTTTTGCAGGAACAATGACTCTTTCTCTTTCCCCGCTGCATTAAGCTGGTTGTGCAGGAGAGAAACCTCTCCCTTAAGGACGCCAAATTCACGAATAAGCCCCTTTTTATCTTGCTCGTCCATACGTAACGCCGGATGCCCCCCAAGATTAGAATTCTCCTGCATTCTTAACTCCGGTAGCCTTGCCATCTACGATTTGTTTGTGGTGAAAAGTATCTGGGCATAATAGGTAAACCAACCTGTGTTGGAGCAATGATACTCTTCCTAACTATAAGACAGGTTTATTGTCAAAGTGTTTATGTCTTTTTCTATAATAATGTCTCTCGTGCTATCCCGGAGTGTTAAGAAGGGTTGTTGAAGCCCTAGCTTATCCGAACAACGCACCAAGGCCTGCTGCTGCCATCTCTTCAGTTTTCTTCTCTTCAACTGCAGATTTCTTCTCTTCTTTTTTGGAGCCGTGTTCTGCCGCTGGAGCCGCTGAAGCAGCAACAGGAGCCGCTGCAACCACCATGGAGTTCTTTATTGCTTCATCGATGTTTACTCCTTCAAGAGCTGCAATCATTGCTTTCACTCTTGCTTCATCGACCTTCACACCGGCTGCGTGGAGTATTTTTTTAACTCCATCTTCGGTAACTTTCTGCCCTGCTTTGTGAAGCAGCATTGCTGAATAGATGTATTCCATGTTCTTTCCCTCCGTTTATTGATTTATAACCTTCCTCTTTAAAGCTTTGTGCTGCGCTTAAGCCAGCCATGATGCAATTTCAGGTTCATCAGGCATTAGCTGATTTTTATCTTAACTTTTCTCTTGATTATGCTCACTTTCTCAAGGTCCCTTTTTTCATCAGTTCCTTGGTGAGCTGCTCAACTTTCTTCATCTCATCTTGATTGGATTGACTAACACTATCAGGTTGTTTGTTTGAAGGGGTCGAATGAGGCTGGCTGTTAGGATTTGGCCGATTCCCCTCAGAAGAATTTCTCTTTTGTGCATGCTCTTGGAAGGTAGTGGCACTGCCAGTTTTGTGCTTTTGCTTCTGTGCCTCAATTTGCTTTCCTGCCTCCTCGATGAGCGATGCTGCAGTTGGCACTTCTCCCATGGTAAACTGCTTTGTTTTCTCGACAAGCTCTTTGACCTTGACCTCGGTAGATATAGGAGCATCCTTTGCTTTAGGTTCCTGTCCCGGTGAATTTGGCTGTCCTTTTGAAGGAGGTGGTTGTTCTTTGGACACGTTTGATTGTTCCTTCGGTGGATGTAGTTGCTCTTTTTGTACAGTTGATTGTCCATTTGAGGGATGTGGCTGTTCTTTGGGCACAGTTGATGGTTCTTGGTGGGGCTCAGCACTTTTAACCCTGCTGCCTTCATTTGCTTTTGGAGCCTCATTCCCGATTTCAAAAGCGCTTGCCGGAGTCTTTTCAGGAACACTGAGATTCCCTGCCGCTTTGACCCCTAACGCAGAGGACTCTGCTCTTGCAAGGAGCTGCTCAATGATGCCTCCATCGATGATATTCTGCTGCAGCCCAAGTGTTTTTGCATCAGCAAATGCTTTTCCGATCAGCAATGAGATCGTTTCTTTTATAGGGTAAGCGATAGTGCATGCAAGATTGAAAGAATTCCTGGCAGCCTCCATGATATTGCTGAAGAACTGTTTTTCATCCACGTCCAACACTTTTGCCGGATAGGTAATCCCATCTTCATAGGCTGCCGTGATGTTTAACCCGACTTCCATGGGCTCGACACCTAATCGGGAGAGGACCTCTGCTTTCTTCTGGGTGATGACCTCCCCTTC
>JACPBU010000026.1 GCA_016180165.1 Candidatus Woesearchaeota archaeon
AAACCAGAAAACAGATGACTACACTCCTTCTCATTGTCCCCACAAGGGTATACTCCGAGGATTCTATAAATACATTTCGGTGGTTTAATCACTTTCTTGGTTAGTGGGGATTAACCGATGGCCGGCTCGGTAAAACTCCAGCAATCAATTCTTTCAGTAAGGGTGAGCAGCCTTCATCGCTTTCGCTATGATTTGGATAGGAGAAACCCCTTATGCAGTGGCACAAGTGTAAATTGTTTCATAGACAAATAAACTTGTTCCCCACCATAAGCGAGGCGTATCAGCTGAGAGTGAAGGCTGTTCCGTTAAAGGTCCAGTTCTGATTCTGAGAAAGATGTATTAAATAGCCCATTCCTGGACTTAGCTCGTTCAAGGTATTAAAAAACCGTCTTGGAATGTAGGAATACCAGGTCATATTGGAATATGTATAAACCGCTCTAACAGCTTCTTCCACCTCCCCGAAAGTTTCAGAAATATTTCCTGATTTCAATGAGGGATAGGTGATAAGGTTCCATCCCTTCCTGAGAGAGAAAGGCAGCTGCCCAAATTGATATCCCTCCATGCTAATGCTTTTATCGACATAAGCATAAAGCCAAAAGCCTTCAAGTGCATTAAAATGGCTTACCGTCTTCCGGCTTTCATTGAAGTAAAAATCAAAACTCCCGTTACGCAACACATAAGCAGAAGAGAAATCTGCCCTAACCCTGCCCAAAACTTCACTGAAGGAAGAGTTTTTTTGCTCAAGGGGTAAAGATAACAGGTTCCATCCTTTTCCAAAAGCCACCCGCACTTTCTTCTTTAGGCAGGGGGAATGGCTTAGGTTAGGGTAGGCATCGCACAAGAATGGCTCATAATACAAGAGCCCTGTTTCATTCAAGTCGTTAAAATCAAAAAGCCTTTCTGAAATTTCATCATCAAAGCTTGATCCAAACCAGTTCATGCTGACATTGATTGGCTCTTTCTGTATCGTCCCAATGGCAATCTTATCGGCACCTATATTGTTCTCTCTCACAATATTTTCGGTAGCATTTTCCCAAAAGATAATCCCAAAGGTCGTATTTGCAATATAATTATGCTTTGCTGAATTGTTTCTTGCGTTTTCAAGAAACCCAAACCCGACAAGGCCATCTACAAAAGTATTTTTTATGATGGAGCTGTTTATTGCCCCGTGGTAGATAATCCCATACGTTGCATTGAGAAAAATGTTTTCCTCGACATCTGAGTGAGTGGTGTTGATGCTATAAAGGCCAACAAAGATATCCTTAAAGATGCATTTTTTAAGCTTGACATCCTCATTGTGGTCAAAGACCACAGCATATGACCTGTTCCATCCTGTCAGAACCGAGTTGTTGCAATCAATTTCTATCCCTTTTTTGCTTTTTTCAATCCGTATTCCGGTGCTGTTGCCAAATACATAGGTCCCGCTGCAGAGCACAACGCTTTTGCTAATCAGCGTATTGTTGGTCGGTATAATGCACGGCCCCTTGCAGGGCGGGGTCATTTCTGAATATGCCCTCTCGCAAAGGTTAGGGTAATAATACACCTTTTTGCTCTGGACATCGTCAAAGTAATCATAAATTGAAGCATTTATTTCTACCTCATTATAGCTCCCAAACCAATTCATAGATGCATTTATCTCTTCACCAGGGTAGTTCAATATAGCATAGGTGTTATTCTCGAGATTGTTTTGCAAGACTTTAGTCCCATTGACCTTTTGGCCAAGGTAGATGGCATAGGTGCTTTGGTTTATTGAATTAAGCGCGATGAATGAGTTGTTCACATTATCATCAAAGGCAACCCCGTAGGTTCCATTCACTAGGGTATTATTGATTATTAACGTATCGGTAACATTTCCATTTACATAAATTCCAATCGTCTGATTTTCGAAGCGGTTTCCAATAACAGATACTGAAGAAACATTGGAATACAAACCCACGGCATATACGCTCTTTCCAATCACATTTTTCTTGATTTCAATCCCATATGCCCCATTATAAATGATAATCCCATATTTATATCCCATAAGGGTGCAATTTATAACCTCTATTTTATTTATTCCAACAATAGAGATGGCAGCGAAACCTCCAGTCATATTTCCATTCAGTATGGCACCCCTGCAATCAAGGGAGGTAATGGAAAGGTTATCCTGCTTCTGAATAGGTTCCAACCCAAATGGCAAATCATATATTGAGATGCACATAGCCAGATTATCGCTCTTCGGCATTGGCTCTAGCGGATTCCAGCAAATAGTTCCTGTAGCATTAGGGTCATCCTGGAGAAAAGGATCAAAGAACACAATGCCATTCCCAGAATTGTCTGCCCTGTCGAATATTTTCTGCTCTATAACACTTTTCTCGACTGAGCCCCACCAATTATACTTTGCTGAGACATTATTTTTCTGGTTGTTATAGAAATCGAAGGTATTGTTTGCTAGCGTGTTTCCACTGACTTCAGAGCCATTAATCTGGCCAAAAAAATAGATTCCGTAGGAGTTATTTTGTAGCCTGTTGTTCTTCAGAGACATGTTTGAGGAGTCCTTGGCAAAAATTCCCTGATAGATGTTTCCCTGGGAGCTTAAGTTTTCAACAGAAATATTGGAAGAAAAAGATGAACTGAATCCACTATTTGCCCCCTTAACATCGTTATTCACAAAATACCCAAATTTCGAATTATCGAAAGAAATAGACGCAAAGGTGGTGTTCCGTATCGTAGAGGCCATCACAATGACATTAGAGGAATACCTAAAAACCATGCCCCCAAGTTTCATGTCCAGGATGGTATTGTTTAACAAAGTTGAGTTAGATGAGTTATACAAAACCAGCCCATCCTTGTCGAATTGGAGGAAGTTTCCTATGAGCTCACTGCTGGGGCTCTCATAAAGGTAAAGCCCAGTCCAATTGTTGTCCCGCACAATATTCCCCAAAAGAGAGAGATTTCTTCCCCTGTAAGCCTCAATCCCATTGCGGCTTGAATTGGAAACCTTATTCTCAATAATTGTGGTGTGATTGGAACTCTCAATGTATATCCCTGAATAATTTAATTTGGTGATATGATTGTGTTTAAAAGATATGTTTGCCCCCCCAACAACATAAATGCCATAACTAAAATCAGAGATATTGCAATTCCTGACTTCAACATTCTTGGAGCCTAATCCTATCTTAATTGCCGCATACCCCTTCCCAAACCCCTTCAGCACTGCACCGTTGCAGTCTATCAGCTGTTTCAAGGTTTCATTTGAGTTATTTGCCTCAATGCCGCCATTGCTAAAGTCATAAATGCCCTTGCAAAAAGTGATATTTTCTGATGTCCTCAAGCCAGAGGCTGGACTTTGGCAGCAATCCGGGTCGCCGAATTCATTGCAGTCGTTGTCGCACCGCCCATCTTCTATGCCCTCACAATAACCATCCTGGGCAAAGGAATCACAATCCCATGGGCATGAAAGATAGGTCTCATCACCGTCGCAGAGTGTATTGTTGTTGCAGAACTGAACAGTCCTGTTCAGGAGTACGCTTCCATTGAAAGAGACGATAATGTTTGAAGTATTTTCCCGGAAAGGGATGTTTGCCAGAAACTCTGCAAAAGGTTTGTTTATTGCACTGTAATCTCTATCATATTCTGCAGGGCCAGTGTAGCCAAAATTCATATCGAAAGTTGAAAAGAATAAAGCATCCTGGGCAGGGTTATTGAGCGTGAGGTTGTAGTATCCTGTCGTGTTCCTCAAGATTTCCCTGCCCGAGACCAGGCGCGTATATCCTTCAGTAACAGTCCCATTTTTATAGACATAGATAAAAGTACTGATAACCCTGTCATCCTTTGCTGACTCTGACTGAATCGTTGCAGAATTTATGCCTGTAGTTGCACCACAATTTAGCCTCTTGTCCTTCTTTAGGTGGTCTCTGCCCCTATCATCAAATACCCTAACTCCCGTCCCATTATTACAATCTGCGCATGACATTATTGACTTTCCCCCTACTGCATTGTCATTCCCCCAGCAGCATACTTCGCCCCCTTTGGAGGAGCATGGCTTGAAGCAGCAGTTCCCAAGGGAAGGATTGCAATTCTTATCCGACCCCAGATAATTAACATCCCTCGGTAACCTTGGAAGAAGGTACTCGTCAAACCAGACCGAGTTCCCATCATTGCATATGTCTAAATCGGAGCCAGCCTCATTACTGCAGTATTCATCTGAGAGCCCAAAAAAATGCCCCATCTCATGGGCGAGGATTTCCCTATGCTTCTTCGTCTCAACCCAGATGATGTCCATCGAAAAAGCCCCCTTGATCAAAAGGGAACCAGCATCCTTGATTAGCCCAACATAGATGTCATACCCTTTTCTAAGATTGGATTCCTGAAGATAATTTTCAATCAACTCAGAGCTATCTTCCCCATAAAAATTTATCAATGGGTTTTCAATTGAACCAAACTCAACTTTAAGTTTTTCACGGCAATCTTTAAGCAGGGTTTCATCGATGAAAACATTTAGCTGGGCACTGGCATTATCCTCGAATTCCTTCTGTGAGGCCCATCCAATGTTTTTTTCCATCGGAAAGATAAAAACCTTCAGGCTGGGGCAGGACGGGCATGGCCCCCCACAATCAATTTCCTCTTCGCCCTGATTCCTTATACCATCAGAGCACGTCTGCTTAGCACAAATTTTCTTTGGTGTGCAGAAGCTGCTTTCACAGTCGCCGTTTGTTGAACATTTTTTCCCAATCTTGCACTTGCTGCAGGAGCCTCCGCAATCAACATCTGATTCGCTACCATCCTGCCTGTCATTTGAGCAAGTGCATGCTGCATCATCCCTGCACTGGCTAATTCCATTGACACATTTCTTTTCGGGAGGGCAGTCTTTAGCCAATTTTATTACCGGGCTCGTGCGAACGTCACCATCACAATCCGCCCCTTTTCCAGAGCAGTAGCGATTTGTTGATTGTTGAAATATGTCACTCCCGCATCCACTCTGGCCATTGCAGGTGGATATAACAGAATAATCCTGCCAGCATAAAGTATCTTTTCCATAAAAGAGGTGAGTCTGGGTGTTGCAGCAGGAGCCACTGGTGCATTGATAGCATGATGGGTCATCAGCACATTCCTTTTTGCTGTCACTTGAGGGAATGCAATCCTGAATCTTAAGACGCTGAGAAGATTTGCAACCGCCTTCTCCACAACCCTCGGTCTGCCAGTCCGAGCATTTTCGCTGGCAGGATGAATCAAAAACACAATCATTTTGCTGGCATCCGCTGTCAGGACAATACCTCTGCCTAAGCATCTGGGTCTGGGAGCACATTGCCAAGCCACAGCCGACATTATACCACCCCCAGCAATCGCAGGAAAAACAACTGGCATGATCAACACACCTCTCACTTGCCTGGCATTCCCCGGGAGTGCAGTATCTTGTCTGCAGCATTTTTGTTGTTGCACAGCTTAAATAGTTGCCAGGTTTTCCACAGCCGACATCGATCCAGTCGGTGCATGCACAGGAGCATTTTCCACTTTCATGGCACTGAGTAGATTCATACTCTCCGACAGCTGCATAACATTTCCTCTTCTGAAACATCTCATTTTCATTGCAATTGTTTATACCGCACTCCACATCAGTCCAGCCTGTGCAAAACTTTTCCCTGCACTTTTCACGGAAATCACAGTTGTAATCTCCATCCTCCCTTTCACACCCGCTTGGGTCACAGACATATTCTACCGGCACATAAAGTAGACCGCATCCGGCATTAGGTTTGATACTTTCACCTAGCGGAAATTTATCTCCGCAATCTCCAAGGTCAGCCCATCGGCAAGTGCATTCCGAGGCTATAGAACCTGAAGTTTCAGCTGAAAAGACCGAAGACTGAAAAACAAGAAGCAATACTACTGCCAGTAAGATGATTACAAAGCGCTTACTCCCCTTCAATAAGCTGAAAATGCTTGAAATGACCCCCAATTTACTCCAATGCTTTATTTATATGTTATAAACATTTCGTTAATCTGGCAGCTCGGGTCGGATTGTTTGTTCTCATTTTCCAAAAACAGGATTTGTGCAGTAAACCACGCTTATTTCATTCGCTGGTTGCGCTCGGCTTTCCTTGGCAAAACACCAGTGAAACACATCGGTGGAAAATGAGGTTCTATTGCCGCTTCATCCATTCTTTTTTCCGCAAGATTTAAGAAGGGAAAGACCAAAAAACATCCCTCTTTGCAATAATGCCGGTATTGGGCTGCAAAGGAAATAGGGAAGGCAATGCCGGGATAAAGAATTAAGGGGATAGCATATTATAGATATTAATGAGATAGGGTGTTAAAAGGAGAGGATATTAATCGGATAAGGTATTGCAGGATAATGAAAAAAAAGTCCAGATACAAAAATAAGGGGGTATAAAAAAAGAGGGAATCATGGCAGAGGAGCATCACGAGCACCACAATTTCCACCAGCATGTGAAGATTACTATCATCGATTATGACAAGAAGCATGTGCTGAGGAAGGAGATCAGGGACCCAAAGGAATGCTTTCCGTTCAGGGACAGGCCGACAGTAACCTGGATCAACATCGACGGCATCCACAGGCTTGATGTGAACGAATGCATCGGCAAGCACTTCAACCTCCACCCCCTTGTTCTTGAAGACCTGACCAATGTCAAGCAGCGCCCAAAGCTCGAAGATTTTGACTCTTACATCTTCCTTATCCTCAAGATGATCTATTTCGATGCTGCTGGAGAGATACAATCCGAGCAGGTGAGCATCATCCTTGGCAGGAATTTTGTGATATCATTCCAGGAAACGGAGGGGTTTGATGTCTTTGGCCCAATCAGGGAGCGCATCAACAACTCCAAGGGGAGGCACCGGAGATATGGAGCAGATTACCTGCTGTATACGCTCATCGATGCTATCGTCGACAATTATTTCACCATCCTCGAAAAGCTGGGGGAGAAGATTGAGGTGCTGGAAGAAGAGATGATCAGGAATCCGCATCCCCAGACGTATAAGCATCTTCACTCTCTCAAAAATCATTTGTTTTCCATGAGGAGGTCGGTATGGCCGGTCAGGGAGGTCATCACCGCATTGGAGAACACTGACAACAAGCTCATCCACGAAAAGACCAAAGTCTACCTGAGGGATGCCTATGACCATGCAGTGCAGGCCATCGATAATATCGAGTCTCACCGGGAAACCATCTCGGGAGTCCTTGACCTCTATCTCTCCGGGCTCAATTACCGGCTGCAATATGTCGTGAAAGTCCTGACGCTTCTGACTACCATCACCACTCCATTTGTGGTCATCGCAAGCATCTACGGGATGAACTTTAAGAATATGCCTGAGCTTGACTGGCAGTATGGGTACCCGCTGTCTATCATCCTGATGGGCACTATCGCAACGGTCATGGCAGTTTATTTCTGGAAGAAGAAATGGATGTTTGACTGAATTGGGAAGGCATTTGTTAGCATCCTCAAAACTTCTGACATCAGAAATTTTGGTCCTTCCCCCTGCAAGGGCGGAAAAACGCTCCACTTGCTTCGCAACGGAAGGAAAATCTTATGTTCACGTTTGTAGAATGTGGGAGAATCCTG
>JACPBU010000027.1 GCA_016180165.1 Candidatus Woesearchaeota archaeon
GTCAAGATACCTGATGAACCACTGCTTTGTCGTCAGAAACTCAATCTCTGTCCCGCATCTCTCGTGGACGTTGACGGCATGCTTGATGGGCTGCTGGCCTGCCATCAGTCCCGTAGCCTGCAGGTCCTGGATAATCTTCTTCCTTGCTTCCCTGATTGAGAATCCTTCATATTTTCCTGCCTTTGCAGTCATCTTTCCGTCTTTGGAGATTGCCTCGATGATCGGAAGATTGTGGGCTTTCTGCCATTCCATATCCGTCTGGTCTCCAAAGGTGCAGCACATGACGATGCCGGTTCCTTTTTCCGGGTCTGCCCTTTCATCAGGCATGATAGGGACTTCCTGGTTGAACAGGGGGACTTTTGCTTTCCTGCCATTAAATTTCTGGTATCTTTTGTCGTCGGGATGATAGAAGACAGCGGCGCATGCCGGCAGTAATTCCGGCCTTGTGGTTGCGATGAGCAGTTTTTCGCTGCCCACCATGAAGATGATGTCATTGAAGTGGGAATCGAGGATCTTGTCCTGGCATTCGACCTGAGATATCCCGGTCTGGCATTCGGGGCACCACATCGCAGGAGCCTCTTTCCGGTAAGCCCTTCCCTGCTTAAAGAGCTCGATAAAAGACCATTGCGAAATGCACTGGCAGTGCTTGTTGATGGTCGTGTAAAAAATATTCCAGTCGCAGGACATCCCGATGCGCTTCCAGTCGGCAAGGTAGGATGGCCGAAGCTCTGCCTCAAGAGTTTCCTCACAAAGCCTGACAAATGCTTCCCGGGGCATATCTCTGGCTTTGACCCCTTTGAGCTTTTCCACCAGCCGCTCTGTGGCAAGGCCGTTGTCGTCGGTGCCGAACGGGCAGAAGATGTTGAACCCTTTCATGCGCTTGAAGCGGACGATAAAATCCTGCTGGCTGAATGAGAACGCATGGCCGATGTGCATCTTCCCGGAGACAGTCGGCGGCGGAGTGTCAACAGAATAGACTTCTGCTTTAGAATCCTGGTCAAATCTGAAGATGCCGTTGTCAATCCAGTATTTTTGCCATCTTTGCTCTGACGCTTTGGCATCATAGTTTTTAGGCAGCTCGGTTGGATCATGCATACGCCAAGAAATCAGAGGAGTTTATTTAAAGGTTGCGGGGCAAAGCAAAGCTGTTTCAGTTTTTTGATAGGTCGAAGGGATGATAGTGCATCCCCCTTTTTGCATGGGGCTTAACTCCCCGATTTTTTCTGACTATCATCTCCATAACATCTGAACCTGAAAGATAGTTTCTGACAGCTGGCCACATGAACGATGGAAGCTTTCCCCAATGTTCCCTCAGGGAATGGTTGATAGTTACCCGATTCCTGAAACTTTCTTTCCTCGAACCTTCTCTTCCAATCCTGATCCCCCAATCGATAATTTTTCCATCCCTAGAAATGACGAGCTCCTGGGAGGGAAATTGCCTGATGCCCCGAGCATATTCATAAGGAACAAGAGCGAATGCGAAGGATTTGGCGTTTTGATAGGCCTGAAGTGTGCCTCCATCCACCTCGCTCTCCAGGACAAGGTCATAAGAAGGAGGTTTGGTTTTATAATCATGGCCAAAATGAGCAGGTTCTGAATGATGGCTTACAGGAATAAATAGGTGTTGCTCATCCAAGGGTGGCCTATCCGAATATGGCTTATCCGAATATGGCCTATCCGAATATGGCTTATCCCGTGATAGATCGTCCCGTGATGATTCATCCCGTGATTTCCCACTAATCGGTGTTTGCCGGACGCTGTCTTCCAAAAGTCCCATGTCCGAGGAAGATTCTGAGCCGTTTAAAAAACTACCTATTTGTGACTACTTCATAATAAGGACTATAATTTTTGTTTGAGTCCGAAATCTTTAAATAGTTACAATGCTCCACATTTGTAACTCACCATGAAAGTCATCACTGCCAGGATTGAGGACCAGTATTTCTCAGATCTGAAGTACATTGAGCGCGAAGAGCATGCTGACCGTGCAGAGGTCATGAGAAAGATGCTGGCCCGAGGCATCCGGGAATGGAAGATTGAAAAGGCTTTGGTATTGTTAAAAGGGCAAAAAATCACCTACCGGAAGGCTGCCGCTTTGGCTGGTGTGCCTTATACGGAGATGATTGACATGGCCGGCGAGGCAGATGTCTCAATAGGCTATTCAATGAAGGAACTCCAAAAAGACCTTGAAGAGATGCATGGCAATCATCGATAGTTCAGTCATCATCCACCTTGCGAGGGTCGGAAAGCTGGAGTTCTTGAAGCTGTTCTTTGGAAAAATAACCATCACCTTGGAAGTCCGTGATGAGCTGCTCCAGGGGACAGATGGTTTAGCAAAGATCCAGGAGGCACTCTCTTCATGGATTATTGCCAGGGAAGTAAAAAATTCTGAAAAAGTCATTTCCATTGAAAAGCTCGAGCAGATTGAACGGGCAGATGCTTCACTCCTCCTTTTGGCTGAGATGGAAAAAGATATGCTCATCTCCAACGATGCATCCCTGATACGGGCTGCCCGGACGAGAAATATTGAGTGCTGGTGGCTCACTACGTTTCTTCTGCATTACGCTGCCAAAAGAATAGTTGCCAGGAATGAGGCAAAGAGGATATTATTCCTGCTGGTAGGCTCCGGCATGCATCTGAGGAATGATGTTTATGCTGCTATGCTTCAGGGGTTTGAGAAGGCGTGAGGCGGATTGCCAATATTCTTAGCAGTTTAGTTATAGCAAATCTCGTTAATTATCGAAATATTGCGAGATTTTCTAGTATAGTAAATCACCTTTTGGATTTTCGAGAATTTCGGTGATTTACTATTAGAAAAGACTCAGGTAACTTTTTTGCTTCAACCCCCTTTCTCACAAATGGGAATTTTTTTCTGAAGCGGATAGCTGTTGAAATGTCCTGTATTTGGTAGAAAGAAAAAGAGCTATGTGAAATGCTCTATATCATCATCCCTCGGCCCATATGGCCCAGAAGGGGATAGGGCATTCTCCAAATGGTGACCATCATGGTTGGAAAGCAAGCCATCAATGGATGTGAAGGTTGTGTTTATCATCCGGCCCGGGCCAACAAAAGACAGGCCGGCCGTAATGGGGGTGCCTGGAACGAAAATAATGTTATTAAATGTCCCCCTGATGAAAGTCGCGCCATTAAAGTCCGTAAGAAAAAGGCAGGAACCATTAGGGTTGCAGTCTTCAAAAGTTGCGCCACGAAACTTAGCGCCGAGAAAAAAAGCATTCTCAAATTTAACATTTTTCCAATAGGTTCCATTGGCTTCAGCAAAAGGAAGGTAAAGCCCGCCTGCATCAAGGTTAGAGAACTCGCTCCCATCAAGGAACACCTGGCAAAGATAATTTCCCTCAAAGGGATAGTTTCCCCCATAGCTAAGTTGGGAATAAAACTCCAGAAATTCCTTAAAAGGGCCATATTGAGTAAGGTCTGCGGGACCTTCAACACGAACCCTGCGCAAATCCCACTCATGGCCAGCAAGCTTCCTGCAGAACTCCTCAGGAGTCATGGGAATTCTTTCTTTGGGCATATTCTCACTGCAAAGGAATGGGTTAATAAGCTTTTATCTTGTAGAGTATCTACTTCTTCCTTCCCAGCCTGAACGTCTCCGCCAGGTCTATCATGTATTTTCCTTCTTCGAGCTTGAATATTATCGGATCCCCCTTAAAGAGATGCACGAGGTCGAGTTCGTATTTGCCCGGTTTTGATACCCTGATCGCTTCCAGATCCAAGACGACGGGCTGGTCGTCGTCAATCTCGCTTCCGACAAGGTCGAAGACATCCTTCTCCATCTGGACTTTTTCTTCAGGAGACAGCTTGATCTCTTCAGCGAGCTTCTGGGCCTGCTCAAGCTTTTCCTTCCTGACGTAGAAAAACAGCTTTCCGCCGCAACTGCAGCCCTTCAGTATCTCCTGTGCGCCGTCATCGTAGAAATGGTTGCATCTGACGCATTGGTGTGGCATGGCAATCAGGCTTTCTTTTTGGATCTTTTACCGAGCTCTTTGGTAAACAGCTCTATCTTGTCTGGATCTTTCTTGATCTGCTTGACTATAGTTGCGGGGCCGATGATGGTCAGGCCAGCCCTGTCCCCGAGGAGGATATTGACTACGCCTGATTTGACCGTCTCAAAAAGAGTTTCTGTCCTGCTCTGGGGCTGGATGACGGCCAGCTCGATTCCTTTGAAAGTTTCGTTGATCTTCTCCATCGTTATCGCTATAAGGTCAGCCTCCTCTTCTTTCTTCAGCCTTCCCTGCAGGACAACAATCTTGTTCTGCCTCGCAAGGTCAAGCAGCTTGTTCACTCTCCTTGCCGGGCCTAAATCCTCAATCTCAGCATATGGGACAAATTGAATGGTTAATGCCATCGGGTCATCCTCTTTTTTCCTTATCCGTAACAAACTTCTCTCCTACTATCCAATCGTACAAATGTTTGAACATTCTGGTATGCGATTTACCTTACCGGCAAATCCCGCAAAAATTCAATAATTTACGGGATTTGCTATCAGCTAAGCAGGTGCTAGCTCACCAGGGCAAACAGCCCCTCATAAAACTGGTCGACACTCGTGCCGTATTTGGCAGAGATGCCGATTACATCATATTGGGGGAACGCAGACTGGATTTTCTTTATCTTCGCTTTTTTCAGGTCAATCTTATTTGCAACAATCAGCACCGGTATCTTCCTTGCCTGGAGATTTCCGATAATCGTGATATTGACCTGCGAGTAAGGGTCGAGGGTTGCATCGAGCACCACCACGACAGCATCCATCTCATCGAGCCATTTGATCGCATCAATAACTCCCTTCGTAGCCTCTTTCGCCCTTGCCTTGGCATCTTTTTCCTTCATCCCCGCCTTCATGAACTCTTCATAATCAATCTTTGTTGCGATGCCTGGAGTATCCACAAGATTGAACAGAAGCTCTTTGCCTTTTGACTTGATGGTTATCTGCTCTTTGATCTGGATCTCTCTTGTCTCATGGGCGATCGGCGAGACCGAGCCCATCTCCTCTCCGATCCAGTCCTTGCAGATCCTGTTGGCCAGAGTGGTCTTGCCTCCATTGGGGGGGCCATATAACCCGAGCTTCAGGTGCTTCTTTTTCCTGAAGATATTTTTCCAAACCTTAGAAATAAATTGTTTTACCAGATTAATGACCATGCCAACACCTGAGAAGATATTCCAAATAGGCTGTTTAAATAGTTTGTGTTTTTTTCTCGGCACCGTTCAAAATACAGGTTAGCAGCATCAAGTAAAAATCAAATGGTGAGAAAATTCAGCCGACAGGGGGGTTGCCCCAGACGGGGGATGTCGGCCACCCCTCCAAGGATGGAAGATTTTTAAGCTGCTAACCCGAGCGAAAGCGAGATTTTGAACGGAGCCGTCTTTTCGTTCTCAAGCGCCAGGCCCTGCCTTTACTGCCCAACACTCCTCGGTCTTGTATAAAAATCCCCCCTATCACTTGTTTCTTCCCACTCATCCATCGCACGCATTATCTCGGCAAAATAGGGATTATCAAAAGAAATGCCTCCTCTGGCAATCTTTCCCATCCTTTCCATTATTTTATCTGCGTTTTCTGGTTCACCTTCCAATTTCTCGAGGTATGCCTTAATCTGATATCCTTTAGCAACTAAAATTGTTTTGTCAAGCCTCAGCATCCAACCCACCCCTTGATCTTTCTGAAGAACCCTGCCAGCAGAAATTATTACCTCAGTAAGTTGGCTTACCACTTTATCTTGCTGGCCGCCTTGTTTACCCATCTCAATGGCTCTTTCTAATCCCTTAGTTACATACCCCATTTCTGTTATGTATAAATTAACCTCTATTGGCATTTTAATATAGGATAATGTGTGCACTCTTAAATCCTTCCATCCTCCATCTTTAATATAGAAAAAGACACAAATACTAAGACAATAACCTGTCTTTTGCTATTACGAACGGACAACTATTGTTCAATAATTTTTGTCCGTGAGTATAGGTTAGCCTGAAAAATTTTGTAACTTATATGGGCTGAATACCTAACCCCTTCCCAACCTCAACTACCCTATACCTTAATCCATCCCTTAATTTATGGCGCATTTCTTGAGAGCCAGCCGGCCTGTGCAGCGCTGCAGCCGTCTCTTCACCCATAGAATACTTTACAAAACTTAGAGTACTGCCGTCATCCAGAACTTTTTATTCGAGCACTTGCGCCATAAAAACCTCATCACTGATTGCCCCTATTTCAAGAAGAATGAAGCAGTGTTTTTAAACCAATATGCTTATCGTTAATCTCTGAGAAAGGTTATCCTCTTAACTTATCAGCATCGGTCCTTTCCTGAACTCAATCTCAACAGGCTCCATATTGTGCAGCAGCTGAACTATCCTCGCTCGTCCGCTTCTGTCAACCTTTGCTTCAACCGTGATGTTCTGCGATGGAAGCTGCCCGCCCCTTTCAAAGAAATACTGCTCGATGCCATATTTTACTGCCATCTCTTTCTTTTTAATTGTTTCAATATCTCCTTTGATGAAGATGCCTTCTTTTGGCCTTTCTGTTGATGCAGAGGCGTAATCCCACGTCTTGTTTTCGTTTTCTCTCAAAAGCACATAGACTGTAATTCCTTCATTAGCGCCCTTAACAAGGGGAATTGTATTTATCTCGTAGCGTATCGCCATATACTGCCCCCTGAGGGGATCAAAAGGGTCAACAGGGAGTGTTTTCAGGATGACGGATTTTCCTGCCGCCAGGGGGATATTGAGGAAGAGAGCCAAAGCTATGAGGAATCCAGCCAAAATACCAAACACAAGAGCTACTCTTTTGTAGCTGAAGTTCGGGTCTTTCCCACTAGCTTTCTGCGCCATTTTTCTATACCCCATCCTCCAAAAACTAAAATTATTCCACCAGTGATAAAGATGACTGCAAGGCTGGTATAGCCCCACAGGTCCATAATGAATCCTACGTATCTTGTAATGACATCAAGGGCAAAAAAGATAATCCCCAAATTGATTATTTTTGGCAGATGCTCCGATGTCCCATAACCGATGACAGCAAGGATGATGCCAATAAAAGCGATATTGATGATTATCCAGACTGCCCACAAGATCGGGGGGAATTTTGCAGGGTTGCCCTCCCATCGGTTAAATCCTGTTGACCATTGGCAGGTTGGCTGTGTATTGCAAATGCCATACTCATTCTGGAACTCCTGGCATTTGTCTTCTACGCTGCAATAATTTGGCCTCCAGGCGCAGTTAAGCTTATCTTTCTTCGACTCACAATCCGCTGATATCTGGTATTGGTAGCAATTCATCTCTACACATCGCTGATCAATCTCATTCTCTTCTTTCCATTCGCAGGGCAAAGGTGATGACTGGCATGAGGATTTGTTGTTGAGATTCCAGCAGCCATCCTGCTGGCAGGTTCCCATCTCCCACCTGCACAATCCTTTTTCAGCATATTTGAGGCATTGCTCCCTGTCCTTGCTTGAGCGCATGCAAAGCTCGCCCTCCGGAATGCAGGCATTCCCATTCCATGCGCATCCCCGGCTGTTTTGGTTGATCTCTGCTGCAGTTTTCTTCATCTCCATAATTGTAGCAGGATTTTGTATAGCATTTTCCGACGATATCCGAAGTAAAGGAGGTAGAGCCGATAAGGATGGCAAGAATCGCTACTATTGCGCCAAATCCAGCGATCTCTTTTGTTTGAGAAACCTTTTTTCTTATAGCGGAAGAAATTCCCAGGATGCCAAAAATAATGGATAAAAGCAAAAAAGCTGAGGGGAACCAGATCTGTGAGGGAGCTGAAAGGACTCCTTTTGGCCACATGCTCGGGAGCAAGCTCTGGAAGCTTAGCACATAGGTGAAAGCAAGGATATAGAATGCTGTCCAAAATTGATAGGCTCTTGCAAAAAGATGGTTCTTTGACTTATGGAACAGATAAAGCCCAAAGAGGATGATAGCGACGAAAAGCAATGCGAAGGCAAGGACGCCAGGCCTGAACTCTTCGAACCTTTCTGAAAAAGCAAGGAACTGGGCAACAAGCCATCCCAGAAACTCAGCAAGGGAGATGGCAAGATTGAATGAGCTGTTAAGCGCATAGGCAGTAAAACCGACGCCTGCCCATGACATCAGGAGCAGCCATGCCGTCCCCTGTAAAGAGGCTTCAAAAGAAAATATCTGCGCGATGAGGAAAAGAGTAAGCGTATAGAACAATGCCCCGAGCGCATGAAGGGATTTCCCGATTCCCTCGTGCTTCCTGATCCTGAAAAAAGTCCCGGAAAAGAATGATGCTCCCGTAACAGCGATCAAGATAACAATCTTAACCCATTTATTGATCTGATGCCAGTTCTGGGCGATAAGCCAGGCAAATCCCAATGCTATCAGGACAGTGCCGAAGACTGCTACAATGGTGCCGAAGGTGGCTGCTTTCTTCGATTTGAACATTTCTGTTGTGTGTTGGACAGATTATTTAAGCCTTTGTTTTTTCCCTGTTCTTCCCTTAATGAAGGGCATCGTTACCAGGATAACATTAGGTTAAAATATTAGCCATAATCTTTTTCAAAATGAGCCCATATGCAAGTCTACGAATTGATCCATCTCAAGGAAATTGTTGAGCATTCCCGCAGAAATGGGAAGCCAATTACCCAAGCGGCTGTTCTTTATACGCCATCACCAAGATACATCTGGGACTCTGCCTTAATTGCCTCGGAGAGCAAGATTAAGGATCCCCGGAAAGGCGTCCCTTCTCACCTTCATTTCACCCTCATCAATGACCTGCATAATCCAGCAAAAAGGATGAGGGTTGCCTCAATCTCAAACCGTGAAAAGGGGATTGAAGGATATCTTATTGGAGTTGGGACTTCTGTGGAAGATAATGGAAGCACAACAAGGCTTTGCTTTTTCCTATCGGAATCTTCCAATTTCCCGAAGCGATTGCCAGCTTTGCTTACAGATTATAAAGACGGGGCATCACAGGGAGGGATGATAACTTTGCCGGGCAAGATCCCTGCCGGCGATAGGGAAAACGGCATTGCCTTGGATGACTTGATTGAGCACGGTATTATTGGGTTTTCAGATAATCGAAGTGTTTTTAAGGACTCTGTTGAAAAAATAAAGGGAGAAAGCCATGCCATTGTTAACGATGGCGTTTCCGGAGATGATGCATGCCTCCTGCGGGGATATGGGTGTTACGGCGCAAAAAGAGGGCAGTTTTGGGCACTAAACGGCCTCTCAGCCCAACAGCCACTGCAATCAAAATGAGTATTGATTGGAGTCTTTCCTTTTGCCTCGCAGGGCAACTATTACATTCAGGGCGGATGTTACCGGCCAAAATTAATGGCGAGAATTCAGGATCTTCCCTGAGTTTTGCAGAAGGCTAAATAAAAAAGGCTGCAAAAGAAAGAAAAAGATATCAAGAAATGAACAGGAAAATTTCAAATCATAACCAATAGTGAAATTTTCTTTTGTTCAGTAAAATCTAGACTGGATTTATATTTTATAGTAAATCACCAAAATTCTCGAAAATCCAAAAGGTGATTTACTATACTTGAAAATCTCGCAATATTTCGATAATTAACGAGATTTGCTATTATACACCATAAAAGAACTAAGAAAAAAAAAAGAAAAAAGGCGCTCACCCAGTTCTTAAGAATCCAAGCGATTCCATCGTCCCCCTCAATATTTCCCTGTGAGGCACTCCATCTCTGTGGCTGCTCAGTTCGCACATCGGCAGCCGGTAAACTTCCCGGATATCAGGGAAACCCTGGTTGGATTGATGCATCATCGCCATTGCTGCCTTGACGGGAATGGGGTTTGTTTCGATGAAAATTCCAGCCTCGGCCCCAAACAAGCCGCTGTATCTTTCGTGGGCTGCCCTCACCTGATCCATATTTCCCTCAAGCCCATGCTGGACCATTTGGGCGATTTCCGCAGGGATAAAATTGCTTGCTACCGAAATTACTCCTCTTCCCCCGATTGCCATGAGAGCGTAGGTCTTTCCATCATCCCCTGACAGGACAACAAAATCAGAGGGCAACGTTTGCAGCACAGCCCTCATCTGGTGAATATCGCCGGAAGCTTCCTTCACTCCGATAACATTTCCATTTTGCCGCGCAATCCTGTCAAGCGTTGGCGTCTCAATGTTTACAGCAGTCCTCCCCCTGATGTTATAGGCGATAATCGGCATATCAGGAACACTTTCTGCAATTGAGCTAAAGTGCCTATACAGGCCTTCCTGTGTTGGCTTGTTGTAGTAGGGATTGACCAGCAATGAAGCATCTGCTCCAGCATGGTGAGCATGCATCGTCATGGTGATCGCTTCTCTTGTGCAGTTGCTTCCTGTCCCCGCAATGACTGGCACTCTGCCGTTTGCCTGCTCAACGGCTGCCTCGATGACCAGCCCATGCTCTCTTGGCGACAGCGTGGGGCTTTCTCCGGTAGTTCCGCATGGCACCAATCCATCAATCCCTTGCCCTATCTGCCAATCAACCAGGGCGCGCAATGCCCCATAATCAACTCCTGCCTCCCGTCCCGCTCTTGTCCTGAAGGGAGTAACCAACGCAGTATGCGCTCCCCAAAATCTTTCTCTGCCTGTTCTTGTGTTTGTCATCTTGCTTTCCTCCTATTTTTTTCAATTTGTTTTATTAGGCACTCCTTGTCTCTCCAATCAGCCTCTCCTTTTCCTTTCCAACCGACCACCCTTTCATTTTCCCATCAATCCAACCCAAATCTCTTTCCCTTTCCAACCAACCTCTCCCGTAATAGAAGTTATGTATGTTGAATATGGTATGTCTCTACATGAGATTGCTGAAGAATATATCCCTGAAATATTCCAT
>JACPBU010000028.1 GCA_016180165.1 Candidatus Woesearchaeota archaeon
TCAATGCCTCAGAGGCCTTCCTGCTGTTCCAGTCCTTCGGCTTTCCGATTGAACTGACCCAGGAATTGGCAAAAGAGAAAAGCATCACTGTCGATGGAGGAGGGTTCAAAAAAGAGTTTGAGAAGCACCAGCAGCTTTCCCGTGCGGGGGCGGAAAAACGATTCAGGGGGGGATTGGCTGACCATTCCGAGCAGACGACAAAGCTGCATACTGCCACCCATCTGCTCAATGAAGCGCTGAAGGCGGTGTTAGGTAGGAAGGACATCCATCAGAAAGGCTCCAACATAACGCCGGAAAGGCTGCGGTTTGACTTCAACTTTGACAGGAAGATCACTGATGCAGAGCTGAGGGAAGTGGAGAGGGTGGTGAACGAAAAGATCCAGGAGGGCCTTCCTGTCACAAGGGGTGAGATGAGCGTTGAGGAGGCAAAGAAGATCGGGGCTGAAGGCGTCTTCGGGCACAAATACGGCGATAAAGTTTTTGTTTATACTATCGGAGATTTTTCAAAGGAGATCTGCGGTGGCCCTCATGTTGCAAACACAAAAGAGATCGGCAGCTTTAAGATTGCCAAGGAAGAGGGAGTGGCTGCCGGTGTGAGAAGGGTGAAGGGGGTGGTTGGATAGTGAACGAAAAGTAAATTTTACTAAATTGTTACATTGGAGTATGTATAACTATCTTATGGTAGTAAACATCGAAAAGTTTAAATAGGGTTTATTGTTCTCCAATTATATGGAAAAACCACGCTTGTATTTATTGGATGGGCAAACATCGGCCTTTGCTGTTGAGGGGTTACAATTAGAAAACGCCTATGAAAATCCACCCTTGGTTGGATACAACCCTCAAGTAATGGTAGTTGTAAGGGGGAAGGATAAAATCAGGTTTAATCATGTCTCATCTCTTGGGCCAGTTAAAACTGATGTATTTATGACTCCGCCTGGGGAGCCAATTTCCGGGAATAATGTCATTGATGCATTGTTAAAAGAGGTACCTTGGGACAATGTTGCGGTTTTGTTAGCTCCCCCATCCCGCAATTCGCTGGCAAATTTAGTGGCTTCATGTTATTTTCTATTAAAACATGAACAATATACTCCAAATGAATAACGCCCAATCTGTTGCCTTCGATGACCCCCTGTCTTGTCCCTTCTATATTTGTAGCTCTAAACGTCTTGAGGGAAGAATAGGAACCGAATATTCCCGGGAACAGCCACCAAATGACACCAGTGCAAAAAAGCTTTTTCTAAAAGGGCCGCTCCATTCAACGGACAAAGAGTTTAGTGCGGGATTAATTGAGATTATTATTCATGATCCAATCGCACCAAATGGCACACCTGCAGCAGGGATATTCTACGCAAGAAGCTTTAATTTCTCCGAAAGATATTACCCGGTCAGGATTTTTCTTCATTCGGATGGCAAGAAAGGAAATATTGATGCCAGAGTTGTTGTTGATCATACGGTATGGCCAGGTGAGGGGGTGGATAAGGATTCAGAAGTTGGGAGATTAGCTTATGATGGGGGCACAAGAGTGATGAAAATTGAAGTCCGGGAATGTTTCCCCGAGGCTTCTTCTGGATCATTATTAGTCAATGCAGACGGGCAGCAACGCTGGGCAAAAACCTGTCCTTATGGTTTTGATAAGCCATCGGAAAGGCTGGCAGCCCAATTTTTTAACCTTTTTGTTGAACCGTGGCAATGGCGCTATGAGGCCATGGTAAATATCACAGGAAATCGAAAGGATAATATTAAAGAACAATGCGGTGTTGTGAATGCTTTCTCAGCCATCTACGATGATGCTACAGTCGATCAAAGGATTGAATTTTTTCAACAAACAAGATTCGGTGAATTGTTCCCCCAATTAGTTGAAGAGGCTGTTTCCCGGCATGCAAAAAACTGGGGGCAGGTGATTCGTGCTGCTACAACAGTTTTTCGGAGAACAATGCCCAACGATGGTACAAACTGGGGGCAGGTTGAGAACGATGCAAAGACCTTGATTATCCCCCGTTCTGATTTTTTTAAAAGGATGTGAAATGATTTAGGGTAAGCCTGAGAAGGAGATGGTTGTGATAAATGATGTTAGGCAAAAGAAAGATAGAGTAAGGCTTGCGGCAAATCAGTCCATGCACGACAGAAACAGTCACTTCGATCCTTCAAGGATTCTGCATACTTTTAATTCCCGATAAAAAAACTGGACAGCCCTTCGACAAAGAGGAAGCTTGCCATAATGACGGGAAGATTTGCGCTTAGGGGAGGGGGCAAGGTGATAAACAAAGATGCGAAGAAGACAAAGGCCGGAAGCATCAGGAGTATTCCCGTTATCCAGATGAGCCAAACGCTTTCTCCCTTCACGTGGGCATCAAAGATATCGCCTGCCTCGATCAGGATGATGCCGATGGCTGCAAGGAGCAGGAGGCTGAAACCAAAAAGCGACCCGAATGAGGTTACTCCGAACGTATTGAGAAACAAGATAACGCTTACCGGAAGGAAAACGATTCCTGCAATGTCTCCTGCGATCATTTCTTATTTTTAGCATGTGAGCTATATAAACCTTTGGTGGATTTTTCCCTTTGGTGATATGTGCTGGTTTATGCATCGATTTATTTTTTCAAAGGGTTTTGGAGAACCGACGACAGTTATCACTATAACCAATACCTCGAGGCAGTGTCGCTGAGGCAGTGTCGCTGAAGCATAAAGCCTAGCGGCCCCCATTATTCTGCCTTAGGTCAATTCATTGTTCTAATCCTTTGAATTTTACCCGGGGGGAAATATCTAGGAAAACCACCGCAAACTTTATAAATTCTGAATGCTTCATTCAACATTCAACATGTATTGGGAGGTGCACTATGCTCGTTCAGCTCAGCAAAGGAAGGCAGCTTACGCCGGTTGGTGAGGATCTCAAGAAGTTATTTGAAGCAGCAAAACATCTTAATCCTAAGCACAAGCTAACCGCGAAGCAGATGGACGCTGTTAATGAGGCGCTGTTACGATGAGGTTTCTCGACAGCAACATTCTTGCCTATGCTTTTTACAGGAATGAAAATACCCTCCGGTGCCAACAGCTTATCAATGAGGGTGGGGTTACTGACGCATTTGCCATCGTTGAGGCGTTTAATATCATCGCTCATGAGGTTTCGCAGGAAAAAGCGATTTTGTCAATACGTGGCATCCTTAAATCGAATATCTCAGTTGCAGATGTAACCGCCAATCTCATTTTTGAGGCTTTGAAAAAAGCACCCCATTATAAAAGGCTTTCATTTTTAGACCTCATCCATTTTGTAGCTGCAGCAGGAAGTTCCTGTGATGAGATTGCCAGCTTCGATGCAGACTTTGACGGTCTGGAAATACCGAGGATAACCTAGGAAAATCAACACGGAATCAGCAAGGAAGATTTCTGCAAAAGCTCGCATGAGGCACAAGCGTTAGCATGGGATTGATAGTTGACGCCAATATCCTGTTAGGTGCCTTTCTCAGGAAATATTCTATAGAAATTGAAATCGAAAGGAATAGCTAGATAGGACCGGGTGTATAAAATCTTCAGTTATATTTTTAACCTAAGAACTGCTCTCCCCTATTCCAAATGGCAACTATCTTGGTCACTTCACTGATGCCTATGCTCTCCTACGGGGATATTTTTGATGAGGCAATCAAGCAACATCCTGGCAGAAAGGAAACGACGGCTGGCAATGGTATACTCAATATTGAAACATTGTCATACTGGGATTTAAATTGGGACTGGTTTCTCAAAAGAAAATGTTCAAGGGCAGATTTGATCCTTTTGCCTTTAAGGCATGGAAGTGGAGTCGGAGTGAATATCGCCGTAAAGGAAGAGGCTATTGTCCAGATGTACCCCGGTAATGGGATAAGGAATTTCGCCGCCATTCCATTTATACGGGAAACTATAGAGAGCCATTTCCGAAGCAAAACTCATGGGGGGTACCCCCTTCCATTATCAACCAAAGATGGGCAATATATCTTTTTTTCTGCGAATGGGGTGAGGATGCCATTTACCATGCCTGGGGAAGAATTTGACAATAGTTTTTTTCCGGTGATTGTTAAAGAGAAATGTGGTTCTGGTTATATAGAGAAATGTGACGATCAAAGAACTCTCGAATCCCTGTTTAGTCAGCATCACTCTTCAGAATACATTGTACAGGAGTATATCCAGCCCCCTTCTGGTTGCCCTTCTCATTTTAGGGTCTACCTTTTCTGTTATCTTCCGCCTCAACATCAGATACAGGCAGCTGCCCTCTTCTACAATCCTGAGCCGGGAAGCGTGGCCTCAAACCTTCGCCGCGGCTCTAAAGGCATTCCATTAATTGGGGCGACAGATGAGACAGTCACGGATGCCACAGCAGCCAAAGTGCTTGATAACTATAAAATTCCAAGGAAAGAACATTGCATTCCTCAGGAACTGGTAGATTTTATAGATGGTATAGGAAGGGACTGCTCGTTAGGAGACCTCATCGGCAGCCAGGGCCTTCAAATGAGCGGGATAGACATTATCTGGGGAGTTTCTGGTTCGAAATCACAAAAAGAAGTTAGGAAGGTATCCCTTCATTCACCTAGCTCTCCTGATTATTATTTTCTTGAACCCAATCTTCCAGGCCAAGTTGAAGTTTTCGGCATTTGCTTTGGTGATGGGAAGACGAGCGCTTCAGCCATAGGGTTGAAAAAATTTTATGATTCATTGAGGTATTTAAGGGATTAGGATTATTTCCCCTTATACCTCCCCCGCTTCTCGACAACTTTGATCCTTTCAATAACCCTTTCCGCATCCTTGGCTTTTTCCCTGTACCCTTCCAGCGCAGCCCAGTAGCATTCTTCCCAAATCCGGTAATGCCGGCTTTCCAGCGCTTCCTTAAGCAGATGCAGGTCAACTGCCTTGTCTTCTGCTTTCTCAGAAAAAAAGCTCAGGCCGAAATCTATGAAGTAGATTTTATTTTCCTTGCTGCAAAAGATCATATTTGACGTCGTCAGATCGCCATGGATGATGCCTATGTTGTGAAGTGCTGCAATCTTTTCCCCAATCTCGATGCACAAGAGCGGATATTTGGACATCTCAAGGATATCCCTTACTTTTGGGCCATTAATTTCTTCCATCAGGATTTGAGAGGTATCATCCGAGGAAATAAGCCTTGGAGCCGGGAAACCGATAGCTGAAAGCTTTTCCAAAACCTTCGCCTCCCGCCTCGTCCTGGACTTCCTCAGCCTTTCATCAATCTCTTTGATGCGGTAGGATTTCGGGAAACGGTCTTTGAGGATGGAACCCTTCAATAGGAAGATCTTGGCTTCTGCGCCTTGATGTATCGTATGCTGGGCCATGAGGGAACATATTAAAATAAAAAAATAGCCCCGGGCAGACTTCCGATGAGGCCAGATAAATATTTTCCGGATGTTTTTTCCTGATCTCAATTCGAACTGCCGTCACAGGCTTTCTTAAGCAAGAGAAAAAGCGTTTAAGCCGTTCTGCCTCCTGCCGCCAAAGGCCCGTATGCTTGACCGCTGCACTACGGGGCTGCAAAGAGAACAAGTTCGTGGGATTATTTAAAACTATAGGAAAAAAGTATGCATTAAGCTCCGGCAAGAGCGGCTCTGCCGTCCTAAGGTCAAAACTCAACCATTCCAATAATTTGCGCTCGTCGTGGGGGGTCGCCCTCCGTCCGCAGACCGGAACGCTTTTTCACCCTTACGGGGACACAGAGCCCTTGCCAAATCAATCAAGAGTTTTGAAAACCTTAAGAAACGAAGTTTCGTGGGTGCCAATAATGCGCGAGCATTATTAAGCATGGCAGAGCCGCTCCGAGGGGATCTTAATACATACGGAAAAAACGTCATTAAATCCAATACTATCGAGCCCATCTGAGCCCATTTATTGGCTCGGGATAGGGAAGAACCCTGCGGGCTTCAGCCTGCAGCAGTTTAGAATAGGAAGTTCCTGTCCTTTGAGTATACAGGCTTTCTCTTCGGGAAAGGTTTAATCTGATTTTTCAAACCTAAAATAGAAATCCTCTGTCGGTTTCCATGGGTGTTTTCTTACCTCAACATGAGTTTCGGAAAATCCAACACTTCTGGCGATTTGCTCCAGTTTTTCTGGTTTAACCCCCATTAACCTGCCATCCTTTAAAGCGTTTACTGTCGAGAGGACAAATGCCTCTCGGGTTCCGCATATCCTCTCCTGTTTTTTCCTTTTTACCCTTCCTCTGTATTCAGATAAAATTTTTTTGCCATCAGCAGTGTCTAAGCGATGTATGGCTGTTTGAGAATTGATAGTGTCAGAGCCAACTTGGAAACTCATTTCGCAGGTTTCAAAATGTGAAACTTCGGGGATCGGTTCTGCTAGAATTTTCCGGGTGATCTCTTCCTGCCTTGTGATAGTTGCTGCTAACCTCTCGGAATCTATCTTATCCGATAAAGTTCTCCCGAAGAATACTCCGCCGGTTTTCAGGTGGCCAAAAGCCCGAGTTGTCGCAGCATAAATTCCAGCTGCATTTCCAAGGCAATGCAGCACATTATTCGCATACACAAAGTCAAATCCCCCTTCTGGCGGGAATCTTGAGTCACTTAGGTCAAAAGGCAGATGGAATAATGCAAATCCTCTTAATTGTTCCCGAAGCACAAAACTTTGGATAGCATAAGCAGCTCTGTCCGCTTCAAGGGAGAACAGCCTATCAGGAGCCATTCCATGCTGGCATAGCCATAATAGGTCATTTCCTGCACCGGGCCCAAATTCCAGCAAAACCCCATTTCTTAACTCATCTATATCAATAATTGTTCTGGGATATTTGTCAATATAGGTTCTGCCATGCGTTGCCTGAAGATAACCTGGGAGGCTGTCCATGACGTAAAAGAACATTCTCTTTTTTATAAACTCGCCGGTATCGTTTTCTTTGATAACGCTTCGCTCATTGGAATGGATTGAACCTTCACTTCTTTCGGGCAAATGGTCTGCTTTACAGAATTTATTGAGAACTTAAATTTATTTTAAGTTTATAGCTTTAGTTAAAACCCCTCATAAAACACGCCTGGCAGTCTCAAGGGCCTGCTCTTCATCTTTTTTCTTCTTCGGCCATCAACTCCATAGTATATCTCCTATTAACAAGATTGTATTGTCCGTTATATACTTTCCATCCCAATAATCTTTAAAAATAGCCCACTTTTTAGGAAATCTATGATTAAAAGAATAAATTACCTCCTTCACGAGGATTGTTCTCTGGATAATGGTTCCGATGAAGGAAGGCTCGAATTGATTGCAAAAACCCAACCTCGCGATGTTGGCGACGGGATTGAACGTGAAGATAGGGCTGACCGAATTGCTTTTCCTCAAACATCTTATTATCAGGCTTCCTTCTTTTTTCGATGTAGGGGATGTAAACAGATCTGTATAGCAGACGTCGAAGCACATCACGCCCCAGCAGAAGCTGGAGAAATTCCGCCAAAATTAATAAAGAAGTATGATGGACCCCTCACTATCTCACAGCTCAGGAGATTAGTCCCCAAATATAAGGGAATCTTCTCTAAAGGTAAGGAACAAAGAGGCATTAGCCAGATTAAGGGACAAACCGCCTCTTAAAACACGCATACCCAAAAAGAGATGAAAACAATTTAAGGATATTTATCTTACATTGAGATAAAGAGTATAGCCCAATCTTAAATCTTCCTTAAAACCCCATCTAAACTTTGTGTAAAATTATCAATTTCCTCCTCAGTCACCGGATAGGCAGGCACAAACATCACCATTCTTCCTTCAGGAATAAAATGGATTGCCCGGTTGAGCATTTCTTCTCTTATTTTTCCCGCTAATGCAGAGTTTTCGACGTCAACTGCTATAAGCAGCCCCTTTCCCCTGACGTCACGCACATGAGGGCAATTTCTTAACGAACTAAGCTTTTCAAGGGCATAACTTCCTTTTCTTGCAACCTCTTCTACCAACGAATCCCTGCCTAACAACTCAATTACTTTCAATCCTGCAGCACAACCCTCAGGAGTTCCTGCAAGGCTGTTTCCTCGGCTGTGGATATCATGAAATGGCACTCCAACACTTTCAAGCCTGCTCCAGGCTTCAACAATCTTTTTATTGACTAAGGTCGCTGATAAGGGGTAATAACCTCCGGAAATTCCCTTCCCTAAGCAGACAATATCCGGTTTCACTCCGGTATGCTCGCAGCCAAAATACTTTCCCGTTCTTCCAAATCCTGTTGTTACCTCATCTGCAATCAGGAGGATATCCTTTTCCCGGCAGATCTGGGCGATAGGAAGAAGATAATCTTCCGGGAGAAAAACAGCCCCCCTGACACCCATCACGGGCTCAAAGAAGAATCCAGCGACCTTCCTCCCGCTTTTTTCAATCGCCTCAAATTTTGTTCTAAATGCCCCAACAATTTGGGCTATTTCATCGGATTTCTTGTAACAAGGTGATTCTATCACTAATTCATTTGCCCGGGGGTCAACCATCCTCAGCATTTCTCCAATTGAGCCATGATAGCCTCCTTTTATGGCGCCAAAAACAAGGCTTTTTTCTGGCCTTCCTCTTGCCCTGTGATAATTAACAGCCTCCTTCCTCGCATTTTCATTTGCCATAGAGCCAGAAAGGCTTAGGATGACGCTTTCCATATCTGTAAGCCCAATGAGGCGAATTGCGAGAGTCTCTGCAAAATCGTTGGTCACACTTCCGAAAGTATGTGTAAAATTCCCGGCATACCTCTCTTTGAAAGCTACCATTTCTGGGTTTCCAAAACCAAGAATCGCATACCAGTATCCAGAAGTCGCATCAAATAGCTCCCCATGCTCCCTCGTTTTGATGTGTTTTCCACAAGCCGAATCAATAGTAAGCCTCGGCTCTCTCGGCCCAAATTGTGGTGCAAGGTATGAATCAAACATTTCATTACTTATAAATGATGAACTACTTATAAATATTTCTTAAAGGGCAGTTCACCTTCAGCTAAGCGACAATATCCAGGCATCACTCCTCAAAAAATCACCACCCCATTGTTCAGTTTCCACTCGTTGGAGGTATTTTTGTTCTTCTGATTCCAAGCGCCTTGAAGTTATTGGACAAAACAGCTTTATGGAGGTAATGTATCGCCCATCCAATGTCCGGCCTTGCATCGGGCATGGGCCCTTCTTTTGCGAAGGTAAAAACCGATTTTGCCGCCTCGACTAATCTCTCAACCCTGTCTTCACCGGCCTCGTGCTCCCGGAGCATCATTGCCAACGACCCGCTATAGGTCAGCATGAGAAAATAAATCCTAATGCCAAACTTATGGAATTCCTCACTTTTTGGGTTCTCAGTAAAGTAAGGCATGCCTTTACGTCGTTGAGGGCCTTCCCTATACATGCCTCGCAATGTATCCTCAAAGGTCATAAAGAGGCATCTGTCCATCTCTTTCCTTTCCTCCTCGGTCATACCCGATACCAGCTCTTCCAACTTCCCTTTAGCGACGGCAGGGTCATAATCAAATGGATACAGCAAATCTTTATATCGGCCAAGGTAAAGAAAATCAACCATAAGATGATGGAATCTAAGATGATATAAAAGTCTAATTGTTTTGAATTGCCTTTTTCAGCGCTTCGGCCACCTTCTTCCCATCCGCCTTTCCTCTGAGCTTTGCCATGATAATCCCCATATAGCCGCCAAACGACAATCCTGGCTTCTCATCAACAATCTGCTTGATCTCTTTCTCAAGGTCAATCTCCTTAAGCTCGTAGGGAGACAGATTCAGTCCATTTCCCAGAGCCGCATCAGAAAGGATCCGGTTCACAGAGTCTTTTGCAATAATCCCCCGGTTAAGGGCGCTTAAAACTTCTTTGATATGCTCGGGGCTTATCTTTCCGGCATCTGCTTTGGCATTGTTCCTGAGAACTTCGGATTGATACGACAGGAGCAGCTCGCAGATATACGCCGCCTTCAGGTTACTCAGCTCTTTTGCCAACGACTCAAAAAGTGCAAATTTCTTTCCTCCATCAAGCTTCATGATTCTTTTTAATTTATCTTGGGAAATTCCATACTTTTTTTCCAAGGCATCTAATTTGTCCGAGAGCAATTCAGCCTTTCCGATGCCGTCTGATGATATGGAAGATAATTGCAAAGGTGCAAC
>JACPBU010000072.1 GCA_016180165.1 Candidatus Woesearchaeota archaeon
AGAGCAGGAATATTTTGTGCAGCAGCAGAAAATTACCGGCCGTTAACTTTTTCTAAGAGAGAAACAATATTCCAGATCTGGGCCCTGGTTATCTGGTCAAGATGGGGGTTATTGGCAATCTCATCACATTCGGCAAGGGCTTTGTGAGTCCTCAAAGAAAGCTCCTCTCCCTGCTGAAGAATCCCCGTAATAGCATGGATGCGGGTCTTGGCGTTCTTCGGCATGTTGATATCATCCTCAAGCTGCCTGAGGCTCTCCAGCGCCATCCCTACAATCTCTGAAGTATCCTCCTGAATCCCAACTGATAGAGCCATTTCAATCGACCTCGATATTTTTGACCACTTCGTCACGCATCTTCTTTGCCTTTTCCTTGATATTATTTTCCTGCTTTTCAATGGCATTGATGCGGAGAGAACAAATTTCCTTTTTCTGCTTCAAATCAAGAAGCAGCTCATCTTTTTTTGCAGCAACCATAATGTTGCCGATAATCTTGTAGGCTTCTTTGCCTTTCTCCAATTCCTTTATCGCTGATTCAGCCTCCATCATCTGGGCCTGAAACTGCTGCTTTTGCATAAGCATGGTCTGGATGCTCTGCTCAATCAGCTGGAGCTGCTGGATTTTCTTCTCGGTCTCTTGATCTGCCATCCTTACCTTGCTTTTATTGAAGTGATGAGCGTCCTTGGCTTAAAGAGCATCTTGCTGCCGCAGTAAGGGCATCTGACCTTTTTCTTCAGGTATTCCTGCCCGACGCGCTTATTACATTCGAAACAACGGTATTCTGCCATAGTCCTAAACCTCAACAGGGTTTTCAACAGGCTTTTCCTGCACTTCTTTCCCCTTTGATTCTTCGAAGGTTACCTTCTTCTCAACAGAGTATGCCTTTCCAGTAAATTTTGCCGAACAACGTGAACAGAACCAGATCCCGACGGAGAGACGCTTAACCTTCACTGCCCTGCAATAGGGGCATGTCTGCTTTTTTCTCTGCTCATTCTCGATGATACCAAACATATCCCGGAGCCTCCTGCCGTAACGGGCGCCGAATTTTTTTGTGGATTTAAAGATTTCAGTCATTTTTTCTCCCTGAAAAATGGGGCTACCCGGAAATTCAGCTCCAATGCTCCATTGCAAGCTTTTGAACCGGGGTCTTCTGGTCCCAAACCAGAAAGGATGATGCCAAGCTACCCCATAGCCCCAATCAAACCATTTCTATACTTACGAACAAAAATTATTGAACGATAGTTACCCTATGTAACAGCAAAAGACATGTTTATTGCCTAAATGTTTGTGCCTTTTGCTATATTTCCCTAACGAGGAAAGCCAGAGGCTGAGGATTAATTGTCCTTATATAAATCTATCGCTTAAAGGATTTTCCTGCTTTTTCTTTGAAAATGAATTGGAAAACCTCAAGGAAAAATGGATTGTTGGCGGGGAATTCCAATAATACGGGGGATGTGCCCCTGCTCCTGGAAGGGCGTTTCCCTTAATCGGCTTTCACTGTTTTACCAATGGGACGCCATCTTGGAGTTTTTCCCCTTCTTCTTTTCTGTCGTATCCCTTACTTCTTTTCTGTCGAATCTCCCACTTCTTTTCCAAACGTTTAAAAAGAATGTGCCGGCACTTGGTGTTATGTCACTTAATGAGCAACAGAGGCATAAGTTGAAAAAATTCATCAAGGAATTATCCCAATATAAGGGCAGGCATACTGAGCTTGTGAGCGTGTATGTCCCTCAGGGTTACGAGCTTGTGAAGATCATCCAGCATCTGCAGCAGGAAGCCGGAACGGCCACTAACATCAAAGATGCGGCAACTAGAAAAAATGTGATTGATGCATTGGAAAAGATGGTCCAGCACCTTAGGCTCTTCAAACGGACACCTGAAAATGGATTAGCTGCGTTTGCAGGGAATGTCGCTGCACAGCAGGGCAAGCAGGACTACAAGGTCTGGAGCATCGAGCCACCTACACCCCTGAAGACACGCATCTATCGGTGCGACAAGCAGTTCGTCCTTGAGCTTCTGCTCGAAATGCTTGATGAGAAGGAAGCCTATGGCCTTGTGGTCATGGACAGGAGGGATGCCCACCTGGCGCTGCTCAAGGGAAAGAGCATCATCGTCCTTGCGAAAACACATTCTGAGGTGCCTGGGAAGTTCAAAGCGGGCGGGCAGAGCGCTGCAAGGTTTTCCAGGCTCCGTGAAGAATCAGCAAAAGATCATTACAAAAAAGTCGGGGATTACATGAAGGCACAGTTTCTTGGGAAAGAAGGGCTGAAAGGAATCCTTGTCGGCGGCCCCGGGCCGACAAAGTATGAGTTTGTTGACGGCGACTTCATCACCAACGAGGTCAAGAAGAAGATCATCGCCATCAAGGACCTGAGCTATACTGAGGAGTTCGGGCTCCAAGAACTTGTTGACAGGTCAGAAGATGTCCTTGCCAATGAGCAAGTCATGGCAGAAAAGAAACTGATGACCCGATTTTTCGATACGCTAGCCAAACATGAGGGGATGGTCGGCTATGGTGAGCAGCAGGTGCTGGAGCTCCTTAAAAGGGGTGCAGTGGACATACTTCTCCTTTCTGATGCGCTTGCCGATGAAAAGATTGAAATGTTTGAAGGGGAAGCGGAAAAAGTTGGGACCAAGATTGAAAGCATCTCTACAGAGACAAGGGAGGGAGTCCAGCTCCGCGATATGGGGAAGATTGCTGCTCTTCTGCGATATGAGATCAGGGATTATTAGGGCATATTGATATAGCAAACGGAAGAAATAATGGAACATCAAACATTGCGTTTGCTTACCCCCAGGGTACAATAAATATGTTTTTTCGTATTACGAAGAGCATTAAATCTATACTCGAGGACAAAAATAAATGAGCAAAAGTTGTCCACTCGTAATACGAAAAAACACTTATGTTTTTTGTACCCCGCACGGGTAAGCAAAGGACAATTACATAATGCCCAAAATATTGTGTCCTTTGCTAAATTCGAAAATTTATTGCTTTGAGTATATTTAGCTGCCTTATCCCGTTAGCTTTATTAACCTCTTTTTTTCCCTCAGAACAATGATCAAGGAAGCAGCAGCTGAACTTTATCCCCAATTTCCCTATGAGGCAGAAATCAAATATTCGGGGAAGTTCAAGCCTTACAATGCGAATGTCAAACTTTTTGTGAATCCCTTCGGAGGAGGAACGCTCCAATTCCACCTCTCTTCCCATTGGAAATCTGTCTCGAGAGAGATCCAGATTGGGCTATTGCAGGATCTGCTGCTGAAGATACTTAAAAAAAGGCTGAAGCCATATCTCTCCTCAACATCTTCAATCGAGATTTACCATATCTTCATGAAGAAGCTTCATCTGGCTGCCCCCAAAGATCACGTCGAGCCTCAGCTCCTGGGAAGCTTCCAGCGTGTCAATGAAGCTTATTTCTCGGGCATGATAGAGTTGACCAACCTTGAGTGGGGAACTGACAGCTTTTCGCTGCTTGGAAGATATGCTTATGGATCAGACACGATCACCATCAGCCGGGCACTCAGCCAACATCAGGAGCTATTGGATTTTGTGATGTACCATGAGATGCTCCATAAGAAGCATAAATACACCCAAAAAAACGGGAAGAGCTTCCATCACAGCAAGGCCTTCAGGGCGGACGAGCAAAAGTTCGAGCATTATGCAGAGCTTGAGAAGAAATTAGCACGGCTGCCACGGAAACGATCTTTCTCTCCGTTCTTTTGATTGGTTTCCATCTTCCTGGCATTTCCTCATTACTGGCATTTCCTCATCACTGGCCATGCTCCCATTTCTCATGCCCCTATCTCTCACCCCCTCTCTTTCATGCCCCTTCCCCCTTTCAACAAAAAAATAAAAACCTTTATATAATGCCCCTTTTCCATATCGTAACGACTAAGGGGATTTCATATTACTCAGGCTCTTTCCCGGAGTGAGTTTGCCAAATGGCTGAAAAAATATTACCACTTGCTGCGATGGAAAGGATTATCAAGAAAGCAGCGGGGGCTGAGGCGAGGGTGTCTGAAGGGGCGAAGAGCGCCTTAAGAGAAGCCCTTGAAGAAACCGCATCGAATATTGCCGCAAAAGGGTGGCGATTTGCAACCCATGCTGGAAGAAGAACAGTCAAGGATGAGGATATACGATTGGCTGTCAAGGAGTGAGTTTATTTCGGGTGATCGGCCAAAAGGAAACCCTGCAGGGCATGTTTTTTTTTGAAGGGAAAAAGGAGCATATAAGCAAAATAGTAAGGAGTGGTTTTAACGTATGAGCACTAAACCTGTCGATGTGGGTTCTTTAAAGAAAGGGAGTTTTGTCATCATGGATGGGGCAGCGTGCGTCGTTGCTGATGTGCAGATTTCAAAGTCAGGGAAACATGGGCATGCCAAAGTGCGCTTTACCGGTGTCGGCATAACAGATGAAAAAAAGAGGGTGATGATTTCACCTGCACATGACACCATCGAAGTGCCTATCATCGAGAAGAAGAATGCCCAGGTTCTTTCAGTGCTGGGCGAATCTGCCAATGTGATGGATGCAGAGACTTATGAGACGTTTGATCTCAAAATACCCCCGGAGCTCAAGGAAAAGGTGCGTGAAGGGGCGACTGTGTTATACTGGGTCATCATGGGCGATAAAGTCATGAAACAAGTTCAAAGTGGAGCATAGGTGAATGTGAATGGTAAGATTTCCCGAGGCTGAAGCCAGAAAATTCAGAGGAGTTTTCGTCTGCAGGAGATGCAAGAAGAAAGCCCGAGCACATATCCTCAAAGTGCTTGCCGGCAAGATTACCTGTCGAGGCTGCGGGGGCCATGTTTTCAGGCCTGTACGGAAAAAGTGAGCTTGGATTTCCAATCTTTGGTCGGTGCCTTGTTCGTTCTTTTTATGGCTCTCTTCCTCTTTCTTCAGCGGAAGAACATCGAAGTCCAGAAATTTGCCTCATGGCTCCTGTATTTTGCGATGTACCGGACCAAGGCGGGCCTGCAGTGGATGGACAGTATTGCAGGAAAATTTAAGAAGAGCCTGCATGTGCTTGCCTATGTCTCCATCATCGCCGGCTTTTTCGGCATGGTATTCATCTCTTATGCCCTGGTTGCGTCATTCTTAAACATCTTTATCCGGCCTGAAGCTGTATCCGGTGTCGGCCTGGTGCTGCCAATCAAGGCGAGAGGGGTCTTTTTTGTCCCCTTCTTTTATTGGATTGTCTCTATATTTGTCATCGCTTTGGTCCATGAATTCTCTCATGGGATTTTTGCCAGGCTATATGGCATGCGTGTGAAATCTTCCGGACTCGCGTTTTTAGGCATTGTGGTGCCCATCATTCCTGCCGCGTTTGTAGAGCCAGATGAAAAAGAAATCAAGAAAAGGCCGGTGAAGGAGCAGCTTGCTGTCTATTCGGCAGGAGCCTTTGCCAACTTCATCGTTGCGCTGCTCATCTTTGGCTTTGTGGCTCTTGCCGGAGCTTCAATGGTATCCAGCATCATCACTCCAGATGGGTTAGAGGTGACCGGATTCATGGAGGGCGGTTATCCTGCTGAAAAGGCTGGCTTGATGAAAGGAGAGATCATCACTGGGATAGACCAATTTTCGACTCCCCTGAAAGAAAATTTTTCCTTCGCCCTTGGGAGAAAAAAGCCAGGTGAGAATGTAACAGTTCTGACGAATGCGAGCAACTATACCATCACTCTCGGAAGCCATCCTGATGATGCAAGCAAACCTTACCTTGGTGTATATGTTGAACCCCACACTGAGTTGAATAAGGGGTTTGTGGAGAGGTATGGGAAGCCAACTGCAACCTTCCTCTTATGGCTGATGGGATTGCTGTACTGGCTTTTTGTGCTTAACCTGGGGATAGGGATGTTCAATCTCGCCCCCCTTGGGCCCCTGGACGGGGGAAGGATGCTATTAGTCGTTCTCCAGAATTTTTTTAAAGAAGAAAAAGCAGTTAAGATATGGAAGTACATCGGTGCTGCGTTTCTCTTTATATTGCTTGCGACGATGGCCTTTGGCTTTGTGAAGGGAGGTTAGCCTGTTTTTCCGGTCCCGCTCCCCCTTACTTTTTTCTATCCCTTTCCGCCTGTCTCTTTTTTTAATCCCGCTTCTTCATTTTTTCTTTTACCTTGAACGCCCACAGAAGCCTGAACCTTTCAATTGGACATCACTTATTAGTGGCAAACTAATAGAAAGACTTATAAATAGGAACTTCTATTATTATTACCCTCTATGAGTGGTAAAAATAAGGCCTGTGGATTCTGCAAGTATGAATGGATATCACGAGTTGCAGCTCCAAAGTCCTGCCCGAGGTGCAAAAGAAGGTTTGACTACAAAGACGCGCAGGAGGTGTTGGGGGCGCTCAGGGGGCAATTCGGCTATAGGCTTCAATGGGGTAAATCATGGCAGAAGATTTAGAAAACAGAGTCGAGGATAAGGAAAGCAAAGGCTGGATCAGGAAGGCCTTTGACATCGGCGTAGATGTCACGCTGGCAGCTGCAACGACCGCACTGAGCGTAGCGACAGTCGGAAGCTCCGGATTTATTGTCGGGGGGGCGTTTGCTTTAGGAAGCCTCATCGGGAACCTCTCAACGGGCAAAAAGTTCTATGACTCTTTCAGGGAATCCATGCACAGCTATACTGCAGTCAATGCCGTCATCGCCCCTATCATCTGGCTTGGGCAGGCGACGTTTCCACTTTTTCCAGCAAGTGATACCCTTATTGGCTATCTTTCACGTTCCCTGTATTCATTAACTGCCTATAATGCAGCTTTTGTCGGCTCATTCGGGGGCGCCCGCCATCTTGCATCCAACTATCTTAATCCGGTTGGAATGGTTGATGCAGTCACCAAGGATTTCTGGAAGAAGTGCGCAATTGTCGGCACGATCTTTTCACCGGGGTATATCCTCGATGCAAACGGCGTAAGCTCGATAATGGGAATCCCGACTTTTGCCTATAATGCGCTTCCTGCAGGGTTTTTGGCTGCAAGCGGCCTTGCTGACGAGGCCTATGATTTCATGTTCGGCAAGAAGGAGGATGCCCATGGAAATAAAGAAGAGAAGAAAGAAAAGAATGCAAATCATTCCGCTGGGCATACAGGTTATTATGACCCCAGATGGCTTCCTTCCATGCGCCAGGCGTATCAGTAACAGCAAATCTCATTAATTACCAGACATTTGTGAAATCTGCCCGTATATCGAATTGCAAGTTAATAGTTCGGAT
>JACPBU010000073.1 GCA_016180165.1 Candidatus Woesearchaeota archaeon
GAAGACGGGCCTGGGGAAGAAAGTCAAGGCAGGTGAGATAACATCGATAGAGGAGATTCTGGACAAAGGGTACAAGATTCTTGAGGCTGAGATTGTTGATGCGCTCGTGCCTGGATTGGCGACCGAGCTTCTCTTTATTGGCCAGTCAAAAGGTAAGTTTGGCGGTGGCCAGAGGAGAGTGTTTAAGCAGACACAGAAGAAGACTGCCGAGGGGAACAAGCCCCATTTCGCTGCAATGTGCATCGTCGGTAACCTTGATGGGTATCTGGGCATTGGTTACGGAAAAAGCAAAGAGACTGTCCCGAGCAGGGAAAAAGCGATGAGGAATGCCAAGATTCATATTATGAAGATGAGGAGGGGATGTGGCTCATGGCAGTGTGGATGCGGCCAGCCTCACTCGATACCATGCAAGATCCAGGGAAGATGCGGCTCCTGCAGGATAACCCTGATGCCTGCTCCTAAGGGTGCTGGCCTGAAGATTGAAAGGGAATGTGCAAAGGTCCTGAAGCTGGTCGGCATTAAGGATATCTGGTCTATTACCAATGGCCAGACAAGGACAAAAACAAACATGATCGCAGCATGCATCGAGGCGCTGAAGAAACTTGTCGCTATGAAGATCCCGGCAAAGCAGATAAGCGCGTTAGGCATCGCTGAAGGAAAGATTGGGGAAGGTAACCATGGGTAAGCTCGCAGTTATCAGGTTGAGGGGAGGCATCGGATCCCACCATAGCATCAGGGATACGCTCCGCCACCTCCGCCTGGAATCGAAAAATGCCTGCATCCTCATCGTAGATACCCCAAGTGTAAGAGGCATGCTTCATAAAGCAAAAGATTATATCACCTTTGGAGAAGTTGATGATGCGATGGTCAATCTTCTGTATGCAAAAAAAAGCAGGCCCTATCTTGGCCGGATTAAGGATGCAAAAGGCAAGGAAGATTTCAGCAGGAGATTTCGCGAAGTTAATGGTAAAAAGATTATGCCTTTTTTTCGCCTGGCAAATCCCCGCGGAGGATTTGAGCGCAAGGGCATCAAAGTAGGGTTTAATGCTGGAGGCGCCCTTGGAGACAGGGGCAAGGATATTAATAGGCTTTTGGAAAAGATGATTAATAATGATGATATTCATGGTAATGAAATAATTTCCGGCAAGGGAACTAAATAATAGCAAATCTCATTGTTTATAGAACATTTGTGAGATTTGCTATAATAGTAAATTGCATATAACAAGTTCCAATATTTGTGCAATTTACTATAATAAGAGTATGAACAAAGATGATTAAAGATAAGGATGATAACAGGTAAAGACAGTCAGAGAGAGTCAGGAAGACAAAACAAAGGCAGGATGTTGAAGCATGGTCGTAAATAAAAGAAAAAAATTCAGCAGGATGCGGGGCTCCCACACCCACGGGTGGGGCTCAAAGAAGAAGCACAGGGGCTCGGGCAACAGGGGAGGGTTTGGCATGGCTGGCACAGGAAAAAAAGCCGACCAAAGGAAGACGCAGATATGGCAGGATCCCCATTATTTTGGAAAGTATGGCTTCACCCCATTGAGGAGATTGAAGTCCCCCTGCCGTGCAATAAACATTGATGACATGCTGATAATGGCTGGTATTTCAGAAAAGGCGCAAAAAAGCTTAAAAGTGATGAAAAAAGAGAAGGGCACGAAAGAAAAAGATTCCAAAGAGAAGAAGAGCGATGTAAGTAGTATGATGGTGATAGACCTGACAAAGCAGGGGTATGACAAGCTGCTCGGGAGGGGTGCTCTCGGGCAGAAGGTGAAAGTTATTGTGAAGTTCGCTTCTGCAAATGCAGTTGAAAAGATAACTGGTGCAGGAGGAGAGATAATCCTTTCTACGCAAGCAGGAAAAAATGGAAATAATAAAAAAGATAATCAATAATCTTCCTGAAGTTGCTCCTCCCACCCAAAGGAGATTGTCTTTCAAGGAAAAGCTGAAATGGACATCTCTCGTGCTGGTGATTTATTTCATTCTGGGATTGATGCCCCTGTTCGGGCTCGGCCAGAATGAGCTTCAGCGCTTTGAATTTCTCTCGATCATCCTTGCTGCCCAGTTTGGCTCAATTATCTCCTTAGGCATTGGCCCGATTGTCACCGCATCGATTGTGCTCCAGCTTGTCAACGGCTCCGGGCTGTACAAATTTGACCTGGCAACTCCCGATGGGAAGAAAAATTTCCAGGGAGTCCAAAAGCTTCTTGCTATTTTTTTCATTATCTTTGAGGCAGCTATCTATGTGTTTATGGGCGGGCTTGCCCCTTCGGAAAGCTTGCAGGGCTCAGGCTTCTTTTTCCAGATGCAGTTGATGCTGGTTTTCCAGCTTTTCATCGGCGGGATGCTGATCCTGCTCTTGGACGAGGTCGTGAGCAAATGGGGGTTTGGCTCAGGCATTTCCCTGTTCATCGCTGCAGGTGTCTCGACGGAGATATTTGTCCAGGCATTCAACTGGCTTCCAGGGCCCGGTGGTTTGAGCGGAGTCACCTATGCGGTCGGAGCCATCCCTGCGCTGGTCCAGGCATTGGCCGCAGGCGATCCGACGACAGCAGGGATTAAGATTGCGACAATAGTTGCGACAGTGGTGATTTTTGCTGCCGCAGTCTACGCACAGGCGATGAAGATTGAGATTCCCCTGAGCTTTGGAAGGATCCGCGGCCACGGTATCCGTTGGCCTCTCGCTTTTATCTACACCTCGAATATTCCGGTCATCCTTGTCGCTGCGCTCATGGCTAACTTTCAGTTATGGGGGAGATTGATGCAGAACCTGATTGGGCCGAATATGTTCGCCCGTTTCAGTGAATCGACTGGCCAGCTCACTGGCGGCCTTATCTTTTGGATACAATCCCCCAACCTGGTCAGCAACCTGGTCACGGGCTCATTCACGGGAAGCCAGATTACCCAGGCTTTGGTCTACATCCTGTTCATGGTCGCTGGCTCGATAGTGTTCAGTATTTTTTGGGTCCAGACTGCGGGGATGGATGCAAGATCCCAGGCTCAGCATATCATGTCCTCGGGCCTGCAGATTCCCGGATTTAGGCGTGATGAAAGGGTGCTTGAGCATCTGTTGCAGCGCTATATCTGGCCTTTGACGATAATGGGTGCGACCGCTGTTGGGCTCCTCGCAGCGCTTGCTGATGTTTCCGGAGCATTATCGAGGGGAACAGGGATACTCCTTGCGGTCATGATTATCTATCGCCTGTATGAGGACATCGCTCAGCAGCATATGCTTGATATGTTTCCAGCAATGCGGAAGTTCATGGGTGGCTAAATGTTTGAAAATCTTCTCAATCCGGTCCTGAACCCATTGCTTGCTCTTCCATTATTAGCAGTGGTGATACTCCTTTCATTCCTGATAACATTGATTATTACTTTGATATACAAGTATTCGACTAACCAGGATTTGATGAAACAGCTCAAGGAAGAGACCAAGGAGCTCCAGAAAGAGATGAAGCTGCTGAAAGACAATCCGGCCCGCATGATGGAAATCCAGCGCCAGGCTATGGCCACCAACATGAAATATATGAAGCAGTCCTTTCGCTCAACATTGTACACTTTCATCCCCATCATCCTGTTGTTTGGCTGGATGAACGCCCACCTCCAGTTTGAGCCATTGCGCCCAAATGCTGAATTTACCCTCTCTGTGGCGTTCCAAAATTCGTTCACAGGGGATGTTGCACTAGACCCCCCAAAAGGGATTTCAGTCATCGGCCCCGGCAACAGGACTGCCCAGGACGGATTAGCCACCTTTGTCCTCAAAGGGAGCGAGGGAGATTATGCTCTCCCGATAAAAGCGGCCGGAAAAGAGTATCTGAAAGAGATTAAGATTACAGGAGGAAAAGAATATGTGGCTCCGCTGAAAGCGGTGAATGATGAGGCGGTAAAGCAGATCACGCTGGGAAACAAGGAGATCAAGCTCATCAATATCTTTGGCTGGAAGCTCGGATGGCTGGGGACATATATTATCCTCTCGATCATTTTCAGCACAGCCTTAAGAAAGCTTTTTAAAGTGTATTGAAACTGTTTCCAAAGAGAATGTGAAGATTATGGCAGCAACAATTTTTAAGCAATCGAGGAGTTTTAGGGTAGTGAAGGTCAAGGCCCCCGGCAACAGGATAGTTGTCCATTGGAGGAAAAGAAACCCCAAAGGAGCCCACTGTGGAAAGTGTGGCACGTTGCTGAATGGCATGCCTAGATTGAGGCCCGTTGAATTGAACAAGCTCTCCAAATCGCAGAAGCGGCCAGAGAGGCCATATGGCGGGATGTTATGCAGCTCATGCACCAGGCAGGTCTTTATTGAAAAGGCAAGGGCAAAATAAGGCTGGTGATGGATTAACAAGGGGAGTGTAAAAAGAGAAGGGGAAGATTATATATAGCTAACGACACAAATATTTAGACAAAAGTATGTCGTTTGCTTATTACGAACGGACAACAATTGTATAATAATTATTGTCCGTAAGTATAGAAGATTGTGATGATGCAAAAAGAGAGTGAAACTCAGAAAGATGAGAAAGGAGACGTGTTGAAGATGGTTCTTGAAATCGGAAGGGTTTGTATAAAGACTGCTGGAAGGGACGCAGGAAAGCATTGCGTAGTGATTGATATGCTGGACAACAATGTCGCTCTTATTGACGGTGCAACAAGGAGAAGGAAATGCAATATCCTACATCTTGAGCCCACAGCCCGGAAGGTTGATATCTCAAAAGATGCGGACCACGAGGCTGTGAAAAAGGCATTTTCTCAGATAGGGATAGATATCAAGGATACCGCTCCTAAAAAAGCAGGCTCAAGGCCGTCAAAGCAGCCCAGGAAAAAAGAGTATCCTGCAGAGAAGAAAAAGAAAAAGCCAAAAGAGGCTCAGCCCCTTAAAGATGCAGAAAAAAGCAAAGTCATTGATGTTGTTCCTGAAAAAGAAGTTGAGGTCCAGCCTGAAAAAAATCCGGAACAGAAGAAGAAGGCTGGGAAAACACTTCCAGGTGGCACCACAGTTAAAGCGCCTTCAAAAAAGCCCTGACTGGAGAACTGAAGTATGGCATTCGACAAGAACCTGGACAAATGCTTGTTTTCTGAAGTTATAGAATTTGAGACGACAAGGATAACGGTCGGCGTCTTCCAGTACAATGAAGGCGAGAAGAAGCTGCAGCTTTCCCGTGAAAACAGGACGCAGGATAATGAATGGACATTTGCAAAGCTTGGCAGGATGTTCAAGGATGAGGCTGAATCTGTCCTCCCCTTGATGCAGAAAGCATTGAAAGTGATGTAGCGGTATTCCTTTATCTAAACCTTCTTCATTGCCCTTAATTCCTCATAATATTTTCTTACAGCATACCTGATAACTGTTGTCCTGCTCTTAAAGTCCGGGTTTTTTTCTAAAATTTCATCTACCATAGCTAAGAATGGTTTAGGAAATCCTAATGGAATATTTGGCTCATAATCTTTTTTTGCAGTCATCTCAATCCGGTTGATAGTGAATATATATATATTTTACTATTTTTTAATTAGTTATTTATTAGTAATTACAAAGATTTATATATCTTCTAAAAATCAAGAGAGTTGGGGGCAGTATGCTTAAGTTAGGTAAACCAAAAAGGATTCTCCTTGTGTTGTTTTTAGCTTTAGGGCTCATTATGATATTCTTTGCATATGGTTTTATCCAAGGGTCTTCAACAGCAATAGTGGCTTCTATTGTTGGGTTAACCACAGATAAAATTTATTATATGGAAGGGGAGCCAGTCAGGATAGAAGCTGGTTTAAAAGATTCATTCAATAGTTCTTTGCCATTTAAATTCCTCTCCATTTATGTCAATGATTTCTTCATGGGGAGGGCAATGACAGATGCCTATGGAAATATTACCCACTATCTATACACCCCATTTATGGAGCCCGAATCATACTATGTAAGGCTTGTTTTTGAGGGAGAGGAAATCGTTACCAATGGGAGCTCGGTAACATACGGTCCTTCTGAAGCAGTTGTCAACTTTACTATTGCCGCCGCGGCATCAAATGTTTCTTCAAATTTGGCAAGTTTAGGGATAGATTATAAAAAGTCCGATAGATGCTATACAGAAACTTGGCAGGAAGAAGAGGCAATAGTTGGAAATTGTTCTTGGAGTATTAAGGTTGATGAATGCATTGATCCTCCCCTTAATTTGTCATGCCATGCCAGGGACTCAAACATATATTACCCCTGTGAAACCGGGAGAATAAAGGTCAACAGGAGCAGGGTATCTTGCAAGCCTTCAGAAATTATTTTTACCCATAGTGGAAAGACAAAAGAAATTTTCTTCGGGGAATGGGGAAATTGCAGTATAGAAGAAAATGCTGATTCCCTTATCATTGTCTGTGACAGTAAATATGATGGGAATGGGGATGGTATTTGCCATCCTGGAGAAAGCTGCGTGAAATATGTTATAACGGAGAAAAATTTCCAAACCCTGATTAAAAACTCAGCCAGTTCTTTTGCTTCTGAGGACAGCTCATTTTTCCTCGAAAGGCCCCCTCTTTTCGAGGTGGGATCTTCATGAAACTTTTCTTCGTTATTTTCATTTCCGTTGTTTCTCTGCTTTCAATTGCTGTCCCCGCACCTCTAACCATCGCTGCTACAAGCTTTCCTAATTGCTCAACAAACTGGTCAGCATATATTTTGGGCAACAACTCCAACAGGGGCTTTGATGACTACAACAATACGATTACTAATGGGACGGCTGCCAGCTTTGTCCAAAACGGAACCCTTGCAGCGAATGGGGGCTGGACGATGCCAAATTCCGGGGCAGCACGAAAGTATTTGTATAACAATGACAGCGTCACCATTGCCTATCCCCATCTCATTTCGCCATTTTCCCAAGATGGGCTTTCTATCCTATGGTGGAATTTTTCAGGCAATGCTTCTGATATAAAGGTGTGTATTGATTTTTATGATGATGGAAACTCGCAGCAATATTATAAGGCAAGTTTTTTGTTGCTCGATGGAGCTAACACTGCAACCCAGTCAATAAATTTGATTACTAATGATTGCACTACTGGCTTTTATTGCGAACAGGCAGGCTCACTTGCTGCAAGGGAGACGGACATTA
>JACPBU010000074.1 GCA_016180165.1 Candidatus Woesearchaeota archaeon
TAGTCGACCCTAACTCCACCAAAAGGGAAGTGAAAGCTTCTCTGGAGAAGATGTTCCAGGTTAAGATTGTTGCGGTAGCTACTCTTCGTGGCTCTGATGGCAGGAAGAGGGCATACGTCCAGTTCGGAAAAGAGACCCCTGCAATTGATATTGCAACCAGGCTAGGGCTGTTATAGTGAGGCGTTATGGGAAAGAATCTGACAGTGCAAAAACGTGGAAAAGGATCGACTTCATATGCTTCACCAAGCTTTAAATTCCGGGGTTCAGCTGGTTTTCCCCAGGCTTATCCGGAGAACAGGATTGGCAAGATTATCGACATCATTGACTGCAGAGGGCATACAGCCCCTCTCCTGAAAGTGGAGTTTCCTGGCAGGGAAGAGATACTGATGCAGGCTCCCGACGGGATCAAGGTTGCTGATGAGATAGTCATGGGCGCTGAAGCCCCTTGTGTAAGGGGGAACATCCTTCCCTTGGGTAGGATTCCTGAAGGAACGCAGATTTTCAATATTGAGGGTGCCCCTGGAGACGGTGGAAAATTTGTCAGGGCTGGTGGCGCACTGGCAAGGATAACTGCAAAATTCCCGAATAAGATAACAATAATGCTTCCTTCAAAAAAAGAAAGGGACTTTGACCCTGCATGCAGGGCGATGGTTGGGGAAGTCGCAGGTGCGGGAAGGACCGAAAAGCCGTTCCTGAAGGCAGGCTACCATCACTTTGCGATGAAAGCCAGGAATAAGTATTATCCCATTGTTAGTGGAACCTCCAAGAACTCAGTTTCCCATCCATTCGGTGGAAGAAGCACGAATGCAAAAGGTCATGCGACCACTGTTTCGAGGGACGCGCCTCCGGGAAGGAAGGTCGGTAAGATTGCTGCAAGCAGGACAGGGATGAAAAGGTAGAGGCATAATCATATGGCAAAAAAAGAAGCAGTTTACAAAGGAAAAATCCTCGAGGAATTGAATAAGATGAGCCTGCAGGACCTGATGAAGCTGTTTCCTTCCAGGCAGAGGCGGAGCCTGAAGAGGGGGTTCACAGATCAGGAAAAAAGGCTCCTTAAGCGCATTCGGTCAAAGAAGCAGAACATCAAGACTCATTGCAAAAGCCTGATCATCCTTCCCGAGATGGTCGGAGCAACAATCAAGATCCATCAGGGAAGGGAGTTTGTCCCGGTTTTGATCACATTTGATATGATTGGCCATTATCTTGGAGAATTTATACTCACAAGAAAAAGAGTGGAGCATTCGGCACCAGGAGTGGGCGCAACCAAAAGCTCTGCTGCGTTATCGGTGAAGTGATCATGGCAGAAGAAACTGTTGCAGCAAAGAGCGAAGCAAGCGCATCAGGCGTCTCTCTACAGATATCAACAAAAGCCTGTGTTGAGCTGGCAAATGCGATACGGAAAAAGACAACAGGAGAGGCAAAGGCGCTATTGACGAGAGTTATCACAAAGCAGCAGGCTGTCCCTTATCGGATATTTATCAAGGAGTTGAGCCATAAGAAAGGCACTGGCCCAGGCAGATTTCCTAAAAAATCTGCTCAGGCAATCATAGAAGTCATTGAAAATGCTGAAGCGAATGCGCAATTTAAAGGATTGAATACATCAAATCTGGAGATAGTGCATATCAAGGCTGACGCCGCTTCAAGGCCCTGGCGTTTCGGAAGGCGCAGGAGAAGGTCCAAAAGGACAACTATCGAGATTAAAGTTAAGGAAAAGCCAAAGGAGGAGCCAAAAAAATCGGCTCCGAAGGTCCAAAAATGATTGAGAGGAAATTCGTTTCAGAGCGGATAAAGGAGTTGGAGGTTAAGAACTTTGTGCGCGACCACATGAAAGGGGTCGGGCTGAGTGATATTAAGGTGCAGAAGACTCCGCTTGGAGAGAAAATTATCATTTTCACATCAAGGCCGGGACTGGTTGTTGGGAGGAAGGGGCAGAACATAAAGGAGTTGACCAGGACGCTGAAGAAGGAATTCAGCCTCGAGAATCCCCAGATAGAGATTGGGGAAGTGGACAGGCCAGAATTGAATGCGAACATCATTGCAGAAAGGATTGTGGAATTCCTCGAGAAGTTTGGGACGACAAAGTTCAAGGGTATCGGGCACAAGGTGATGACCGATGTCATGAATTCAGGCGCAGCAGGTATCGAACTGGTCATAAGCGGAAAGATTCCAAGTGCAAGGGCAAAATCATGGAGATTTTATCAGGGATATCTTAAAAAGTGCGGTGATACGGCATTGACAAGTGTGAATGTTGCTTATGCCGCAGCAAAGCTCAAGAGCGGCATTGTTGGAGTGAAGGTGTCCATCATGCCTCTCCAGGCTGCACTTGCTAACAGGCTTGAGATGAAGGCAGAGCAGGTGCCAGAGCAAACAGTCCAGCCAAAGGCTCAGGAAACATCTGAAGCCCCTTCAGGTGAGAAAGCCCAATGAAAATAGCAGAGATTCGGCAGATGGGGATTGATGACCTGAAAGGGAAGCTTGCTGAGCTTGAGATGGAGATGATAAAGCAGTATGGAGTGATTGCCAAGGGGACCATTCCTAAAAGCCCTTCGCTGGTGAGGAATACCAAGCGGACAATTGCTAAGATATTTATGGTGTTAGAGGAGAAAAAGAAACAACAAACGGAGGTTACACAAAAGACATGAGTGAGATTTGTATCACCTGTGGCTTGCCACAGGAGCTCTGCGTATGCGAGACGATCGCGAAAGAAAGCCAGAAGATAATTGTCAGGCTGGTGAAAAAGAAGTTCAATAAGATAAGCACTGTTGTTGAGGGCATCCAAAGCAAAGAGATCAACCTCAAGGAGCTTGCCACAGACTTGAAGAGCAAGCTTGCCTGCGGTGGGACTGCAAAAGAAGGAAGGATTGAATTGCAGGGCGACCACATCCAAAAGGTGAAGCAGGCGCTCGTGGCTTTGGGTTTCGGTCCTGAGACGATTGAAGTGCAATAAGCAGGCTCTGGTGGCGTTTGTGGAACAAATGATGGAAAAGACAGCACTAAAGGAAAAAGTATCATCGGAAGTATGTCCGGAAAAATTTTGTCCTGTTCATGGGAAGGTTGCCTTGAAGAAAAAGCACTTTGAGGGTATAGTGATTCGTGCCAAGATGCAGAAGACGGTGGTGGTAGAGTGGGTTACTCAGGCTTTCATCCCGAAGTTTGAGCGTTACGAGAAGCGAAGGTCAAGGATTAAGGCCCATAATCCAGGCTGTATCGGTGCAAAAGAAGGGGATGTGGTGAGGATTGTTGAGACAAGGCCGCTAAGCAAGACCAAAAACTTTGTCGTCGTCAGCATTTTAGGGAAAGAAAAAGCATTTTCACAAAAGATGGAATTAAGGGAAGAGGCCAAGCAGAAAAAAGAAGAAGTGGAAGAGGAAAACGATGCAAGCAGTCAAAGCAAGAGTGACGAGAGCGCTGCCAGTAGGTAGTTTTGTCCCGACATGCGACAACTCCGGCGCAAAGATGATTAAGATATTTACCGTCCTCAAGCTCAACACGGTTAAGGGAAGGCGCCAGAGCGCTGGCGTTGGTGACCTGGTCATGGCTGCTGTCAAGAGGGGCAGGCCGGATATGAGAGCTCAGGTAGTGTATGCGGTGATAGTCCGCCAGAAAAAAGAGTATAGGCGCCCGGATGGTATACGGATAAAGTTTGAAGATAACAGTGCCGTCGTTGTGAAGGATGATAAAGGCAATCCCAAAGGGACCATATTCAAGGGAGCTATCGCAAAAGAAGCTGTAGAAAGGTGGCCGGGGATTGCAAAAGTAGCAAGGATAGTCGTTTAGGGATAAGAAGGATAGCGCAAGAAAGGGCAAGGGATAAGAAAAAGAGGAGTAATGGAAGAAAGCAAAGTATGAGGCGATAAAGGCGATATGAAAAAAATTTTGTTTGGATAAAAAGATGAAGGCAGCATAACCAGGGTGGAAAAATGAAATCATTTTCAAGGGCATGGAACAGCAGCAAAAAAAGGAGAAAGCAGAGAAAGTTTAGGTATAATGCTCCTTTGCATATCAGGAAAAAGTTTGTCGCTTCCCACCTTTCCAGGGAATTGAGGAAGAAATATGCCGCGAGGTCTATAGGCTTGCGCAAAGGCGACAAGGTGAAAGTGATGAGGGGAAAGTTTAGGGATCACCAGGGCGAAGTCATGGACATCAGCCTTGCAAAGGGAAAAGTCCAGGTCGCTGGTGTTGAGATGACCAAGAAAGAGGGGAGCAAGGTTCCGGTGCTGATAGACCCTTCAAATCTTTTGATTATAGAGATGGTGCTTGAGGACAAGAAAAGGCAGCAGGCCTTGGAACGGAAGATGAAACATGAGTAAACATTTAAGGCGGCTTGGAATGCCGACAAGCTGGCCATTCGAAAAGAGGAAGGCTGTCTTTATTACAAATCCGGCTCCTGGGCCGCATGCGAAAGCAAACAGCATCCCGCTCCGCCTTATCCTGAGGGATATGCTCCATCTCACAGTGACCTCAAACGAGGCAAAAAAGGGGCTGATGCAGAACACGATCATGGTTGACGGGATTATCCGCAGGGACAGCAGGTTCCCGGTAGGGCTTTTTGATTCATTGGTTTTTAAGGAAACAAGCCAATCATGGAGGATGCTGCTGAACCGCGATGGAAAATTGCACCTTTACCCTGTCAGCGCAGAGGAAGCAGGATTGAAGGTTGCAAAAATCACAGGCAAGACTCTCCTCAAGAAGGGAAAGGTCCAGTTGAACCTTTATGACGGAAAAAATTTAGTCGTGGACAAGGACAGTTTCAAGGTCGGAGACAGCCTCCTTATATCGGTTCCTGAACTGAAGATAAAAGATCACCTTCCGCTTGCGGTTGGCTCAGCGATTATGCTGGCAAGCGGGAAGCACAGGGGAGAGGCAGGCACAGTCGTCGATATCATGAAAGAAAGGGCAATCGTGAAGAACGCAAAGGGTGAAGTGGTTGAGACCCTCACTAGGTATTTATTTGTTGTGGGAAAGCAAAAGCCGGCAATCAAGTTCCCAGAGGAGTAAGATGAACCTTATGAGGAATATCAGAATTGAGAAAATAACCCTGAACATCGGTGCAGGGAAAGACCAGCAGGTTTTGGAAAAGGGAGTATCGCTGCTGAAAGTCCTTACTAATCAGGTTCCTTTAAAGACAAAGACCAATAAAAGGATTCCCGAATGGGGGCTTCGCCCAGGATTGCCGATTGGGTGCAAAGTCACCTTGAGAGGGAAAAAAGCGGTTGAGCTGCTTCCCCGTCTCCTCGAATCAAAAGAGAGGAAACTCACGCCACGCCAGATAACTGAGGATGGGAGCATTTCATTCGGCATCCCGGAGTATATTGATATTCCCGGGCTGAAATATCTGCCCGCAATTGGTATCATTGGCCTCGAGGTGTGCATAACGCTTGAGCGCCCAGGATACCGCATCAAGAGGAGATCCCTCCTCCAGAGAAAGGTTCCAAGATCGGCAAGGATAACCAGGGAAGAGGCGGTCAGGTTCCTGAAAGAGAATTTTCAAGTAGTGGTAGGTGAAGAATAATGACTCATTCAGATTATCGCAAGATGCTCGCTCAGCTGGCCGTAAAGCCGGCAAAGTACAAGAAATTCCTCAAGCATAATAAGCCAAAGAAAAGAGATTATGGGAAATCGACAAAGCATTGCAGGATTTGTGGGAACCCTCGCGGGCACATTGGAAAATATGGTATCAATATCTGCAGGCGTTGCTTTAGGGAAGTTGCTCCAAAGCTGGGGTTTAAAAAATTCAGGTAAGGTGGAAAGATGTTGAATGATGCTGTTGCAAATGCGCTGTCCGTGATTTTGAACGGGCAGAAGGCAGGGAAAGAGAATTGTGAGATTAGGCCCTCTTCGCGGATTGTGGCCAGGATCCTTGAGATGCTCCGGGAAAACGGTTACCTCGGAAGTGTTGAAAGCAAGGACACGGTAAAAGGCCGTTGCATGAAGGTAAATCTCTTGGGAACTATCAATAAGTGCGGTGCCATTAAGCCAAGGCACAGTGTAGGTAAGGATGGTTTTGAGAAGTTCGAGAAGAGGTATTTGCCCGCCAAAGGGTTTGGCCTGTTGATTGTCTCGACCCCGCAGGGGATCATGACCCACGATGAGGCGAAAAAGAAAGGGTTAGGCGGGGTATTGCTGGCATATTGTTATTGAGGTTTAGGAAGATGGACAGGAAAAAACAGCTGAAGGAGACGATTTCAATTCCCGAAGGGATATCTCTGGTCTTGGGAAAGAAGGAGATTGTGATAAAGGGAAAAGCAGGAGAGGTCAGCCTGGCATTGAATTATCCTAATGTCTCAATAGTTCAGGATTCAGGAAAGATTGTTATCGCCTCATCAAGGGCGACAAATCGGGAGAACAAGATTTTGAAGACCTGGAAAGCGGTGATAAAGAATGGCCTAAGGGGAGTTGTCAAGCCTTTTATCCTGAAATTGAAGGTGTGTTCGGGCCATTTCCCCATGACGGTCTCTCTCAAAGGCAAAGATTTTGAGGTAAAGAATTTTTTTGGGGAGAAGATTCCAAGGCAGCTGGTTTTGAAAGATGGAGCTAAAGTCAAGGTTGAAGGCGACATTATTACCGTAGAATCCCCGAACAAGGCTTTAGCGTCTCAGGTTGCGGCTGACATTGAAAGTTTGACCAGGAGGACTGGCTTTGACATGAGAGTGTTTCAGGATGGTATTTGGATTTTTGAGAAAGATGGGGAGAAAATCTGATGAGCGAAGCATTCACCATAAGCAGGGAAAAAAAGAAGCCATGGTTTCGCAGGCAGGATATTCACAAGAAAAGGATTAAAGAAAAGTGGAGGAAGCCAAAGGGCATCCACTCCAAAGTGCGGATGAAAAAGAGAGGATACCAGGCAGTGGTTTCGATAGGGTATGGGACAGGAAGCCATAGCTGGAAAGACGAGAAAGGCCTTCTGATAAGGAAGGTATGCTCGATCAGGGATATCCTTTCCATGGATGGGAAGCGGGAATGCGCATTGCTATCTGGCACTGTCGGGATGAAAAAAAGGCTTGCGCTCCTAAAGGAAGGGAAGCAGAAAGGGATAAGCTTTAGAGGGATTGATGGGGAGGAAGAGATAAAAATAAGAGCTTAATAATGAACGAGGATATGGTTAGAGAAAGAGGATAAGCTCATTATTTGCAAAAAGAGTATCAGAAAAGAAGGTTAGGCTCAAGGGAATCAAGGAGAAAAGGGCTGAAAAAGAGTCAAAGAAAAAAGAAGAGCTTGAAAAAAAAATCTCAGAAGAAGAGAAGAAGGAGCAGGAGATAAAGCAAGCTGAAAAAGTGCTCACTAAGAGGGAAAGCTGATGAAACTGCTGAAGACCCAAAAAAGGATAGGTGCATCACTGTTAAAGTGCTCCCCTAAACGGGTCATATTGGATAATGAGAGGGCCGAAGATATTCGCGAAGCGATTACGAAAGAAGATGTCAGGGATCTTATTCGTGAAGGCGCCATCACTAAAGTCCGTGCTCGGGGTTCCTCAAAAGGCAGGATCCGCAAGGCAGCTGCCCAGATGAGAAAAGGCAGGAGGGTTGGCCATGGTTCGAGGAAAGGGTCTGAAAATGCAAGGGCATCCACAAAGCTCGCCTGGATAAATGGGCTCCGTGCCCAACGGTTGCTGCTCAAAGACATGAGGGCCAGATCAGTTATCGATAAGAAGACATTCAGGGAGTTATACCTCAAATCAAAGGGAGGATTTTTTAGGAGCAAAAGGCATATCATTATTTACCTTCAAGAGCGAAAGAGTATAGCATAAGGAATAGTGTAATTGTAAATAAGAGCTTAATAATGAACGAGGATATGGTTAGAGAAAGAGGATA
>JACPBU010000075.1:0-4339 GCA_016180165.1 Candidatus Woesearchaeota archaeon
TCAATCCTCGTGCCGTGCTCTTTGTTCCACTCAACTTCATCTTCTTTCTGGATTTCCGGCAGGTTTTTTTCAGTATCAATCCGCAGTTCATAATAGTGCGCAGGATGCTTCGGGTCTATTTTAGAGGTGATTTTTGCCGGCTTCCCGGTCGTCAGCTGTGCATACAGCACAGCAGCAGATATCCCGATGCCCTGCTGCCCCCGTGATTGGGCAAGCTTGAAGAATTTTGAGCCGTACAGCAGCCTTGCAAAGATCGGCGGAATCTGCTTTTTCACGATTCCCGGCCCGTTGTCTTCAACGATGACCCTGAACCGGTCATTCCCCATGTCGATGACCTCGACAATGACTTCAGGCAGTATCCTTGCCTCTTCGCATGCGTCAAGAGAATTGTCAACAGCCTCTTTAATGGTAGTCATCAATGCTTTTTTCTTGTTGTCAAACCCCAGAAGATGCCTGTTTCTCTCGAAAAATTGCGAGATGGAGATTTCTCTTTGCTTCTCCGCCAACGCATAAGCGATAGGTTTCTGTTCTGCCATGAAAAAATTCCGGAAGGGGGGTATTATATAAAGGTAATGGAACGGTGAAACAAGGTCCGTTATCCCGAAACTGGTTCGCTTTCCTTAGCTCAGCCCATACTTCTCGGAGTGTTTTGTAGTTTAGGCTTTTGTATCCTTTAAGTCCCTTAAAGCTACCGCTGCTCTTCGCTTTTAAAAGAAAATTCCCCAAGAATCTGTTCTCTCTTCAGATCCCTGTGTTTCCTTTCTAAGAAAGAAAAGACATTAGCATGCGGGCTGCCCCTGATGAGCATTTCAACAGCAGCCCTTGCTACTGTGGCGCTCTCTGCAACCCCGATGATGCCGATAGTCTTTCCATAAACCACAACATGGGCATCTGTAAGCTCCTCAATGATCTTCCGGGATTTGCCATCTTTGCCGATAATCCTGCCTTTGATCCGCAACATTGCATCTTTGGATTTTCCCATGGTATCGCTGAGGTCGATGGACTCATAGGTGTAGTCCGGTTTCAGGAGCAAGAGTGCAACATCAGGATTGAATCCCCTTCCGATGGCCCTGACAATTTCCCGGGCGCTATATAGCCCAAGCCCGTCCTTCCCGCTAAGCGCGATATCTCCTTCTTTGCTGTCGACGTTAATCTTTGTCTTGGTGCCTTCTTCTATCTCTTTTTTAGCTCCCCCTTTGACACCGATGAGTACAGCAATTCTGTCCTTGGGTATCCGCAGGTCATAGAGAAACTCTTCCATAAGGGGTTAGAACAGGACATCCTTTAAAAAATGTTTCTTTACTTCAAAGTCGCTGGGTCCGAAGCCCGCATTGGAGTGAGAGGATGGTTCGCATTTGTAATGGAACAAAAAGAATCCGGCAAGGATTAAAGCCAAGGGGATAATTCATCTAAATGGGGCCTTTCCGCTTTCCTTCGGCAAATTCCCTAAGGGTCTCTTCATCAGCCGCAAGCCCAATCTTCCTGAAATAGGTGCAGACATTCCGGATGTCTCTCACAAAAAACTCTTGGGCCCTGAAATTGTTGAAGGGTGTCGCCTGGGAGAAATCGATAAACACCGGCTCATCTCGGTAGTTCAGGATATTGAAAGCGCTTAAGTCAGCATGGACCATTCCTTTTGCATATAGTTTACGCAGATAGTCAGCAACCCGGAAAAAGAAAGCCTTTTTGTCTTTCGGAGTTGATTTGAGAAGTTTTGGCGCGACATTGCCGCCATCGCCGATAAATTCCAATACCAATACATTGTTCAGGAACCGCAACGGCATCGGTACCCGTATTCCTGCTTCCCGGGCGATCAAAAGGTTCCGGTATTCACGCTGGACCCATTGGAAGATGACTTTTCGCCTTTTGCCTTTGAGCAGGGTATATCGTGGATCTTCCTTAAGGTAGTCGAACATGCGGTTGAAGTCGCAGGTTTCAAGGCGGTAGATTTTGACCATGACTCTCGAGCCATCCTTCCTCACTGCCGAAAAGATGTTGGCCTCCTTGCCAAGCGCAATGGGGCTCTCAAGGCCGGAAAAATATCCTTCTGAGATTAGTTTAAAGATGGTCCTGTTGGTGAATCGGTCGAAGACATCACCGTAGGTCTTGAGCGCTTCTTTCCCTTTAGTTGCCATTGTTCGCTCCAACCCGCCCGCCTATTTAAACATTTGGAGAACGGGGATTGCAATCGAGCCAAAAAAGTTAAACAACCAGTAAACGAAGGATAACACCACTTTAAAATAGTATCACACCAAAAGATTTATATAGTAGTTCCACTTTTAAATGGTAACATAAATAAGATTTGGGCAGAATGTCTCAAGAGTAATTTTCAGTTGAGGGATCATTATCACCTCTTTTCCCTAGCAGGGGTCCGCAAGGGCCCTTGTTAGGGTTTCACTCGCTCCTAACAGCAGGCTATAATGGTATCCCCGGGCATCACAACATAACGGGCAAATTAATTCATACGGAAAAACCATACCTTTAAATAATACAGCAAGTTAACATATGTATAGGCATATCAAATTCATTGAGCCCGCCACGAGAGTACTCATGGGAGCTTACGCTGAAAAGCAAGCGATGAGCTTGGGAGTTAGTGTTGCGGGCCTCATTTATTGTCTTAAAGAGAGTGGAATTCCAAAAAGGAATTCGATGGGAGAAAAGAAATTATAAAAAACCAATAAGAGCGGCTTTGACGTTGACTATCCTTAAAATGATTAATCCACGCAGGATATACATGGTTTGTGCCTTTTTGAGGTAAACGTATCTAAAGCTCGTTCTGTTTTGTGGAGGGAAACATGGGAAAGATAAGTCCAGTATCATCTAAGTATATTGTTAATGCCACCATAGAGATTGAAGGAGTGGTTGATAAGCCCGATGTCATTGGCGCAATTTTTGGCCAGACAGAAGGCCTGCTCGGCGCTGATTTGGAGCTCAGGGAACTCCAGCGTTCGGGGAGGATTGGGCGTATTGAGGTGAATGTAGATACCAGAAATGGAAAGACTTCAGGCATGATTGTTATTCCTTCTTCGCTTGACAAGGCGGAAACTTCTATTGTTGCTGCCGCTCTGGAGATCATCCAGCGCATCGGCCCCTGCAACTCAAAGATTCTGGTCCAAAACATCGAGGATGTGAGAGTCACCAAAAGGTCTTTTGTTATCGAGCGTGCTAAAGAGCTGCTCAAGCGCATGATGGACAGCGTTGTTCCTGATTCCCAGGAGCTGGCCGACGAAGTCGCCTATTCCGTCAGGGTGATGGAAATCGTTGAATACGGCAAAGACAGGCTCCCTGCTGGGCCCGGGATTGATGAAAGCGATGAAGTCATCATTGTTGAAGGGCGCGCTGATGTCCTTAATTTGCTGAAGCATGGATTTAAGAATGCGATTGCCATCAACGGCACCTCAGTTCCGCAAACAGTCATTGATCTCTGCGGGAAAAAAGTGATAACTGCATTTGTTGATGGAGACCGTGGTGGCAGGCTTATCCTCAAGGAACTGATAAATGTTGGTGAGCTTGACTTTGTTGCGATAGCTCCCGATGGAAAAGAGGTTGAAGAGTTGGCAAAGAAGGAGATTCACAAATCCCTTCGAAGCAAAGTTTCTATCGAGCAAGTGAAGGGTGAATTGACAAAGGATATTGAAAGGATTGAAAAGCCAAGGATTCTTGACCAGCGGAGGCCGCAACAGCCATTGCCGTTCCAGAAGCCAATGCCCAGGCTTCAGCCTGTTGGTGCCCCCAGGCCAGCCACTCCCGCAACTGGTCCAGCCATATCGCCCGAAGAGCGGAAGACCTTTAAGGTGATGCTTGAGAATCTCATCGGCACAAGAGGTGCCCACATTCTGGACGAAAAGCTGAGCATCCTGGGAAAAGTTCCCCTGTCGGAGCTGCAAACGACAATCAAATCATTGACTTCAGGCGTATATGCGGTAGTCTTTGATGGGATAATTGACAGGGACCTGGTAAAAGTTTCAGAAAGGTCAAATATCAAATACCTCGTCGGGATGGAAACGAAAGTCAGGCCAAACGAGACCCCAATTGCACTTATAACCGTAAGCAACTTGTAGTGCCCAGGGTAAGGGAAGGGGATGAAAGAGGTCTCAGCCCAGAAAAGAGAAAACCATTTAAAAGGGCGCTCCTTTGGAGAGATATGCATCCCAGGTTGCACAAATTAGAATTGGCCATCGACACAGTTATCCCTTATTCACTTCTTGTCCTCCTGACAATTATCATCTTGGAATTTTTCTATCAGGATTTTGTCGGGGCGTATCATCTCCAGCTCCCGATAAGCATAGCAGACAACCTCGTTGTGGGGATTTTTGTGGTTGACCTAATCTTTAAGTAC
>JACPBU010000075.1:4360-14573 GCA_016180165.1 Candidatus Woesearchaeota archaeon
ACCGGGTGAAGCATATCCCTCTGTTCCTCAGAAAGTATTGGTTGGACATAATTGCCGTGTTTCCTTTCTTCCTGTTCTTCAGGTTTTTTGGGCGCTTTCTCCGTTTCTTCTCAAAAGAGACGATTGAATCGGGTCAGATGATAGTGCATGAATCGCTCGGTGTTGAGAGAGGCGCTGCGAAGCTCCTTGCGAAGTCTGAGAGCCTTGAAGCAGGTGCTGTTAAGATCATAGAAAGTGCAGAAAAGGCAGGGACAGCCTCCCGGGCCAGGTATTTTGCGAGGCTCCTGAGGCCGTTTGCACGCTCACCCCGTTTGGTAAAGATTCACAAGCGCATGAGCAATGCATTTGCCTTCTACGAAAAACCGACAGGGAAGCATCATCCACTTGAAAAAAATAAGGAAAAGTGGCAAGGATCGAAATAAGAAGTAGTGGTCTTCTCAAAATGAGTCAAACTGGATTTCAAAATAGAGGATATCCCCATATTGGCCTGCCAGGGAAGCTTAGAAACAAAAAACCACTGCTAAGCCTTGCATTGCTCAAGCTGATTCATCACGCAAAAGCGCTCCCTCAGCAGTTCCGGGGTAAGGATGCCCGAAAACTTCATCTGGTTATTGACAACATAGCTGGGATAGGATGAGACCCAGAATGACTCAGCAAGGGCGCCTTTTTTCCCCCGCTCAGCCAGGTGCTTCTCGATGCGCACGCTCTCTCCGAACGTCTTTGAAAAAGATTCAAGAACTCCTAAGATGCTTTGCTCAGTTTCAGGGCTGTAAAAGACATCAAGCCTTGAAGGTTTTGCAGGATTTTTATAGAAATAAGGAGCCCCTGAAGCCCGCCCATTGACGACATATCCTGAACCCGCTGCCAGCAGCGCTCTCTGAAACCCGGAAAATCCCGGAGCCTTGGCGATTGATGCATTTAAAATGTAGGCAGGTAATGTCTGGAGTTTAAATTCTTCAGCGAGAAGCGCTCCTTTATCGCTTTCTTTGATGTCGACATGCTCAACCGAAATTCCTGGAAAGATTTCCAGTAAAGTTGTAACCATCCTCTCAGAGCTGCACCACAAACATGACCCGTCATTGACAACTGTTAAGGCCGGGCTTGTCTCCCCCCCATATAAGCATCCCCCATCCCTGCATACGCCAATTTTTCCATCAGCACCGCAATCGCTATCGCTTTTGCATTCCATAAGCAGTAAAGGAGAAGATTCCTTCATTGGCTCAGGCCGAGGCTGGTTCCAAGCTGCTCTTGCATAGAAAAATGCAACGAAAAGCCCTGCAACAACTATTGTGACAATCGCTAATTTCCACGAAACGCCGCCGGCAGCGGGTTCTTGAAGAACCGTTTGTTCATCAAATGAGACTTTCTTCTCTTTCCTTGCTCGGGGCCTCGCCATTGGCTTTTCCTCCCGCTCTTCTTTTCTCGATGGTATTCCTATGCTTCTTGAACTTTCTTTGGCAGGAACCTCATCATCTTGTATATAAGACTCATTTGAAATGCCCTCTTGGGCCGCCTCATCCATTTCACCAAGGTTTTCTTCTGCAGCTGCCGCCTCTACGATAGCTTCCGCAGAAGGGGATTTCTCTTCCACAATTTCCCTCCTTCGCGCTATCCGTTTCGGCCTTTCAGCCTTCTCTTCAGTCACGGGTTCATCTGGTTGATCAGACTGATTTGCTGAAGGCTCAGGAGAGGGAGATTCAGAAACGGAAGGCTCTTGGACAGCCTGCTCCTCAAGCTTGCGGATGTGCTGCCTGATGCGCCGCTCTGCTTTGGAGAATTCTTCCTGGGAGATGACTCCTGCATCGAGGCTTTCCCTCATAAAGCGAAGTTCCTGCTCTGCCCGTGCTCTTTTTTCCGCCAAGTCCATATTAACCGACCACTGAGCTGATGACAGCTGCTAATTCTTTTGATTCTTCTGTTGCTGTCGCAAAGAAATTTCCTGCCCGGTAATACTTGCACCCGATGATGGAGAAGGGAACTTTACCGTCGCGATCGAGCTTTTTGAACATGCCTAACTCACGTTGGGGCACCCCTTTTTCTGTTTCCGGAGTAGCAAGATTATCCCCCGTATTAAGCTCCCAATGCCTGAATTGGATCTTGCCAACAAAACCCTTCAACACTTCTTCGAAGGATTTCGCTGCTAAAGGGCAGCCTTTGCATCCTGAGGCAGTATAAAGTCGGATGACTGCCTTTCCATCATCCTTGCATACTCCCTCCCCCGAATCCCGGAACGAAGAGCCATAAAGGGGCTCTTTTTCTCCCGTGGGCGTTGGGCGATTGGAATAGGTGATGACACTGTTTGACCTTAATTGGTTGACGAAAGTTTCCAAAGCTGTTCCGAGCGTCTCAAGAAGCAGTCTTTCCTTGATTAATTCTTTGGCATCGGTAAAAGTGAGTGAATCAGCCTCCCTTCTGATGAGCTGGAATCCAAATGGCGTTTCGATAACACTGGAAACTTCTCCTTCTTTCAGCGAAAATGCTTTCTCCTCAAAGGTTTTATCCATCTTTCCTTTGCTGATGAACCCTATCCTTCCTCCGTGCTTTGCGCTGGCGCCATCCAATGAATAGATCTCAGCAAGCTCATGGAAGTCAGTCCCTGCATTGATCTCCTCAAGGAGTGAATCCGCAGACTCCTTGGATTTGACAAGGATATGGCTGACCTGGATTTCCCCAGGGCCTGCGGTAAACTCATTCGGATTGTCACGGTAATAAGCCTCGATCCGCTCATCAGGGATAGAAAGTTTGGAAAGGATTGTCTGGTTGAGCAGCCTCCCGATAACAAGCTGGTCTTTCATCTGGAGCTCAAGATCTTTTTCTGTCAGCTTACGTTCCTGCAATAGTTGGGAAAAAGCTTCCTTGGACACTTTATCCTTGATTTCAGCTATCTGCTGTGCAACCTCATCATTGGTGACAGCTATTCCCTGCTTCTTTGCCTCTTGGAGCAATAATTTTATCCGTATCATCTCGTCTAAGAATGCTTCTTTGGGAAGAAGTGATTTGTATTGCTCAGGCAATCGGTCATACTGCAGATCCAGCTCTTGCTGGCTGATGGGTTCTCCATTGACGGTAACTACTGTTTTCTTGGAGCCAGGCATTGTCAGGAAAGCGATGCCAAGAACGACACCCAGGAGGACTAAAAGTGATGCGATGGCGTATATCCTTCTTTTTAGTTTTTTCTTTTCATTCCCCTTGCGCGCTTTGGGGCTTTTTACCTGTTCTTCTTTCTCCATAGGGTTTCACCTTTCTGTTTATGCTAAAAGGTAATCTAACAGAACCTCTTGGATATCATGAATCGAGGGGGTTAAAAGGCAGAAGCTTGCGACAAAAGGCTCTATTTTCTTGGGGAAGCATTATGTCAAGATGGGCCAGACAACCTCGCTTTCAAATAAGATATATATGGATGTCAGCAGGAGCCATGTGGTGTTTATCGTCGGTAAGAGAGGGAGCGGGAAATCGTACACGATGGGGGTCGTTGCGGAGGGCATTTCTGATCTTCCGGATGAGGTCAGGGAAAATATTGCGGTGGTGATGCTTGACACGATGGGGATCTATTGGACGATGAAATACCCAAACGAGAAAGAGACGCCTTTGCTGCGGGAATGGGGGCTTGATGAAAAGGGGTTGGACATCACAGTTTATACCCCTCAGGGATTTTTTAAGGAGCAGAAAGATGCAGGTATCCTCACAGACAAGCCATTTTCGATCAGGCCATCAGAGCTGGATGCTGCCGATTGGTGCCTGACCTTTGAGATTTCACGGACAAGCCCGCAGGGAGTTCTTATCGAATCAGTCATCACTCAGCTTGAAGAGGAGAGGAAGGGATTTGGAATTCCCCATATCTTAGAGGCAATAGGAGGAAACCAGGAATTTCCAAATGATGTGAAGCTTTCGGTGGTGAACCGGTTTAAGACCGCAGAAAAATGGGGATTGTTCAGTGATGAAGGCACGCCTTTGCATGATCTGGTGAAAGGGGGCCAGGTCACCATCCTTGATGTAAGCTGTTATGTGACTGCTCCGGGGACCCAGGGCCTCCGCGCATTGGTTATTGGCCTGATTGCCGAAAAGCTCTTTGTTGAGCGCATGATTGCACGGAAGGAGGAAGAGGTCAAATCTATCAAGGAAACGACACATTTTCTTTCCGAAAAATCTGAACAGAAGCAGAAAGAGCCGCTGGTATGGCTGGTCATTGACGAAGCGCATGAGTTTTTGCCGAACGAAGGGGAGACCCCTGCCTCTCATCCCCTGATGATAATTCTCAGGGAAGGCCGCCAGCCAGGGATCAGCCTGATTCTTGCTTCTCAGCAGCCAGGAAAAATCCATACTGATGTCATGACCCAATCAGACATCGTGATATCCCACAGGATCACTGCAAAGGCTGATGTCAATGCATTAGGCATGCTGATGCAAAGTTATATGCGTGAGGGCCTTGAAAAACAGCTGGACAACCTTCCACGGCTCAAAGGATCCGCAGTGATTTTCGACGATAACAACGAAAGGATGTATGCGATGAGAGTCAGGCCAAGGCTGACCTGGCATGGTGGAGAGTCTCCTTCTGCTCTCCATGATGTCGAGAAAGTGTTCAGTTTCTGAAATTTAATAATAAAAGGGAGATAATAAAAAAGGGCAGGCAATAATTTTTTTTGCAGGAAACAATTATCAGCTATTTTTAAAAAGTGAGCATCAGCGAGAAATCTATTTCCTTCGCTTGATATCCATCACGATAGGCCCATAGGTCATGGAGATGACTGATGCGATAAAGAGAAGCGCGAAAAAAAGCCCAAAGGTAAACCCCCAGGTGTTGGAAATTGGATAAAGGTAAAACGCAGATACCAGGAAACCAATTATGCCTGCTGCCATCATACTGCTTTTCAAAGGTGCGATATTGGCGAACATGTGTTGATCAACTCTCTATCAGCGTATGTATTAAGCTCCGGCAAGAGCGGCTCTGCCATCCTAAGGTCAAAACTCAACCACCATAATGAATTGCGCTCGTCGTGGGGGGTTGCCACCTCGGGGACACAGAGCTCTTGCCAACACAGTCAAGAGTTTTGAAGATGGCAGAGCCGCTCCGAGGGGAGCTTAATACATACCTTTCAGCGTAGGGATTATATAAAGATTGCGGAAATAGCCCCCACACCCCGAAATGGCCATATTAAAAATAAGGTTAGCAATCTCAAAGGAGTATGCAGCTTTCTTCTAATCTTCTCAAGGGGGGATCGGCATAACCTTTATAAGAAAGGGAGAGGATTACCTCTGTATGAAACATACGGCAAGGATTACATTTGTTTTGATTGCCCTCTTTCTTATATCTCAAATTGTCGGGCTGGCAGTTACCTACCGCTTCATCGATAGTGCTGCAACAAAGGATGAGGGAAAAGCAGTTTTTAAGCCGCTTCCATACAGCATGGAGCGCCCCCCTTTGGAAGAGAAGACCTCGTTCTTGTTTATCATAGGTGCGATTATTTTGGGGACTATCGTCGTGCTTTTGCTTATCAGGTTCAAAAAAAAGGCCATCTGGAAAGTTTGGTATTTATTGGCACTGGTTGTCACTCTCGCCATAGCCCTCACCGCCTTCACAGGAAGTACCCTTGCCCTCATTCTCAGCATCATTATCGCAGCATGGAAAGTTTTCCGCCCAAATGTGTGGGTGCACAACCTAACTGAGGTGTTTACTTATGGGGGCCTGGCAGCTATTTTTGTCCCCCTCCTGAATGTCTGGGCGGCAGCAGCCTTGCTTATCCTGATATCAGTATATGATATAATTGCCGTCAATAAGCTAAAGCATATGGTGACCCTAGCAAAATACCAGACGAAGGAGAAATTATTTGCGGGGCTTATGATTAATTACACTGCACAGGGAAAAAGCCAGAGCAGAAAAGACCGGCGGAAAGGAGAGGAAACCACCAACCGTACAGCGATTTTAGGTGGAGGAGATATTGGATTTCCATTATTATTCTCGGGAACAGTATTAAAAAGTGTTATTGCGTTTGGCAACCCTGCAGGAGCATTCCTAATAACAAGCATCATCAGCATCACCGCAACGATTGCATTATCTTTCCTCTTGGTTAATGGACAAAAGGGCAAATTTTACCCTGCGATGCCGACGTTAACAGCCGGTTGTTTTCTCGGATATAGTTTAGTTTGGCTAATTGGAATTTTGAATTCTTAGATATTGGAGAAATATCAAGCATCGCGATGGAGAAGTAGAATAAATGGAGGAAGCATGCCGGGAGGAGGCCGCCCTCCGTCCGCAGACCGGAACGCTGGATTATCCCTCCGTTGTGGAGCAACGGGAATGATTAATCACCCCTTAAAAATTCCTGATTAATTAATCTCTCTGGTTTTGATAAGCAAATAGAAAAAAAATAGTTCAAAAAACAACCAGCGAATGTATGCAATTCACTCTATATTTTCTGAAAAAAGGGGCCATTATGAAGATTAGTACTAATAAAGTCCGTTATTAAACATAATTAGGTAATAATTTAGTACTAATTATAATAAATGGAATAGCCAACCAGGTCCAGTACAAGAAAAAAACGCCCAAAGTAAAGCGAGGAAGATGTCAAAAGTGATATGAAAAGGGAGATAAAAAAAGTCTTGAGAAAGGCATGGTACGATGATGAGGAAGGATATAGATGGAAGATAAAATTGGAGAAAAGGTCAACTGGGAGGAATGGTATTTATCAACCCAAAAAAAGTAATCACCGGGAAAGAATCAAATTTCAGTCAGGTCCTGTTTTATTTTTGAGACCTTGGAAATCTTGGCGTTGAGCTCTTCTGTGTGCTCTTTGAGCTTGTTCCTTTTCCGGTCGAGAATTCCTTCCTTGCCAACCAAAGAGCTTATCTCCTCTCTCAGCCTTGATTCTTCCCCCTGGAGGACAACTACTTCATCGTTGACATGCTTAACCCTGGTCTCCATTGATTTTTTCTGAAGTTGAAGGTTCTTAAGCTCCTCATCGATATCTGAAAGTGCATCCTGTATGACAACCTGTTCTTTTTTCTTCTTTTGTGGCATCCCTTTTCACCAATAAAATTTCAAGCACAATCTTCTGAATCTGTCCAATAGTGCGCTTATTTATAAATCTTTTGAAAACCTAAACTTTGTTTGCACCTTGCTCAAAAAGATAATCGATCACGGGCAAAAGCGAGCAGGATCCGTTCCCATCTCGATACTAAACTACTGCGGGCTAAAGCCCGCAGGGTTCTTTCCTATCCCGAGCCTAAATCTTTGGCTTCCTTTCCAGATGGCGAAGTTTTCTCTCAAGGCCTTGCTTGGCGCGCTGGAAGGCCCCATCTGAAAGGATGCCTTCCTCTTTTGCCTTAACCAGTGCAGCAAGCTGCTTGCGGCATCGTTGCTGGTCAGCAACATTCTTTCCCAATCGTTTTGCGACAGTGGACAAAAATTTTTTAGCGCCAGATGCTGATAGGCCTTTCTGCCTGGGTGATCTGTCTGATTTGATGAGGGAGAGGAAAGAGTGGTGGCGATAAGCAAAGAACCCGATGATCAGTAAAACTAAGGCTATAACTAAGAGGCCCGATATCCGGACCGGGGAGAGGAACTCCAGCCCTCGGCCGACGACGGTAAAAGTATCGGTAGAAGTCCCCACAGAGCCGCTATATTTCGCTGCCACAGAAAATACCATCGGCCCCCTGGCATCGTTCGGGACAGGCAAACTTTTTGAAAAGGTGATATCTCCTTTAGTGAGGATGGTTTCTTCTTCTTCAACAACCACATTCCCAAGGACATCCCGGAGCTGATATACAAGAAGCAAAGGCACCTCTTCAACAAATGGCTCAAGGCTATGGACGTCAAGGGATGCCACGACCCTCGCCCCTGGCTTAACTTCTTTTGAAGACGTGGGAATATTGAGTGAAAGGTCAAAGATGACTCTTTTGGTCTCAACCTCAACCACCAACTGAACCTGTTTTTTCAGTTTATTGGAGGAGAAAAGCAGGGAACCTGAATAAACTCCTGCACTTATATTTCCCGTATCAAAGCGCAAAGACAAAGGCTTGATCTCAAATGGGTTGATCGTGAATCGTTCGGACAAGAGACTGACCACCTCGCCTACGCCGAAGACCTCAACAGATATCTCAATAGGCTTTGGTGAAGAGCTCTTTGCGATGAGTGATTTCTCCAGTTTCTCTCCCTCCTTAAGGGTTACCCGGATTTGCTCAGGTTCTATGCTGAAAGATTCACCTTTCCTGGAATCTTCAACATAGGATTCCACCCCTTCTCTCTTGACAAATTTTACCCATGCTTCGGGAGGTATAACTTTCTCGAGAACAATCTCAACATCAATCTTGCCATCCCCATTGAAGTCTATGGGGAGTGGCTTCCCTAAATAAACGATATAGGTGTTTGGCTTTGATCTGATGATGGCAATAACCCTGTCCTCATGGACTTCGATAAACCTGAACTCATGCCCCACGACACCATCTAAGCTGAACTTGATGACGGTGCCTTCTTTCGCTCGAACAATCTTGGAGTCGGCCTCTGAAAAATCAACATGAAATCCGTCTTTAGTTGGGGTTCCTGCCCCGCCTCCTCCGCCACCACCTCCGCCTCCTCCAGCTCCCCCGCCGCCACCTGCTCCCCCGCTGCCGGCACAAGCACCGCAATCTCCCGGACAAGAGGAACAAGTCTCAACCCCGTTGCAGGAAAGATCTCCACAAAAAAAATCTCTTATCTCCAAAGGTATAATCTCCGAATCCTGAGAGTTGGTGCATCCTGATCCGTCATCGACTGAGAGAATGATAGAGTAGTTTCCTTTTTGGGAGCTTATTGGTGTAAAGCTGATGACTCCGGTAGAAGGATTGATGGTAAAAAGCGGGCTGTCATCAGTGAAAGTGAGGTTCTGAACAACCTGCTGGGCGTTATCAACGTCACTAGCATCAGTATCACACTCGTAGAGAAATCCCACGCCCGAGTCATTGGAACAGCTTTGCGAGAGGACGGGCGGGTGGTTGACGCAGATTTTGACAATGCCATCGATATTGACTGCTCCGCCACTGACTTTTGCTTCCAATCTGTCGATGAGGATATAAGCATTGAATAAGGAGGTCAAAAGCAATACGGCAGAAAAAAAAGCCAGAAGGTTGTTGGAAACTCTCATTTCCCCCTCCCAAGGTGGTGCTGGTATTTTACAAGGATGTCACGGACTCCCTCTCTCACCATCTCTGCCTGGTTGGTGAACAGGCCCGCATCAAGGAGCTGCTGCATCTCTTCCCTGATGCGCTTCCCGACCCTTATGTGTAAAAGTGTATCCACGAGGCGGCATATCAAAATGATATATTTAAAGGTTACTATCCAATCGAAAGATTTTATAATAACTATATCAAAATGATATACTCAAAAATAAGGCTTCTGCTCATAAATGAGTGAGGATAGGAGGCTAAACCACTGCGGGCTAAAGCCCGCAGGGTTCTTTCCTATCATGGGCCTAACCTATTGAGGCTGAAGTCCGCAAAGAGTTATTTCCTTTCCCAAGCCTAAACGGGAAGATTTGGTGGAAAAAAGAAGGATGAAAAAAGAATGTTTGATAAGCGGGAGATAAAAGGAACAAACGATAGTCTAGCACTCGCCAGGCTCTGAAGCGGCTCCCAGCTTGTCGAATGGCTTTGCCAAAAAGATAGCTTCCCCCGTATAATTTCCGGCAGGTATTCCCCGGGGCGTGTTGAGGTTCGCTTTTATTTCCGCACTGCTGAAGGGCGGAAGCAAAAAGGAAGTGTTGGGAAGGCTAAACCATCTTCCCATGGCCCCCCTCGTATAATATTTAATGCACTGGGTGGTATTTCCGTTATTCCTGAACTGCAACGGCCTCATGCCAGAACCGCCAGCAGACATTCTTCCGAAGGCAAGAAATGAAGTATTGACATCAAATCCGATGACTTTTGTCTCCTCGCTTATTGTCACTCTCATTGGGAACCTTGCAAATTCCATCCCAGACAACTGCTTGTTGATGAGAAAGTTGAGGGAGAGGATAAAAATTGCTATCAAGACTAAAGCAACGGCAGAAAGCATTGGTCTTTTCATAGGGCTGAAAGGAAAAAGTTATAGGCGGTTTTTCTTCTTGGATGAGGTATGCGGCTTTCCCGATTTGGTTGATGGGCTTTGGCCAGCCTTTCTCGATAGCCCCCTGAGATGAAAGATGATAAGGAAGATATTGGTGATTACAAGTATCCCGACAAAAATTATAAGGAGTGTTGAAGT
>JACPBU010000076.1 GCA_016180165.1 Candidatus Woesearchaeota archaeon
TGGACTTTAAATTCACGGAGCTGCTCGAAAACTTTTTTTAGAGTCTTGTTGGTAACATCATAACAAACTTCAATCGTGTTGTCTGCATCCATCAGCACTTCAGGCTCGACGATAGGGACGATGCCTGCTTCCTGGCATAATGCGGCGTATCTGGCAAGGGCATGGGCATTTGCGGCAATGCAGGAATCTGTTGGGATGCCGCTGCCGATGGTTATCACCGCTCTCCACTTTGCAAACTGCGCCCCGAGCTGCCTGTATTCCAGCAGCCTCTCCCGAAGGCCGTCGAGCCCCTCAGTGACTGTCTCGCCCGGAAACAACGCCAATTCTTTTGCGCCCTTGTCAACTTTGATCCCCGGGATGATTCCCTGCCTTTTCAGGATTTCCGGAAACGGGGTTCCGTCAGCATCCTTCTGCCTGATGGTCTCATCAAAGAGTATTGCGCCGGAGATGAAGTTTCCCAAACCTTCGGCAGTTATCAGGAGCCTGCGGTAAGCCCACCTGTTCTTTTCATTGTTCTCAACATTGATTTCCTTAAATCTCTTTTCGATGGTGCCGCTGCTCTCGTCCATCGCAAGGATGCCCCTCCCCTTTGCCACCATCGCTTTTGCAATTTCCTGAAGTGTCCGGCTGCTCATGGTAAACCCTCCATCGTCGTTGAAAATTTGTTTAATTCCATCAATACCGCCCTCTTCAGGAATAAAATCCTGAATAAAACTTAAAGGCTCTTTAATGGCTTTAAGGTTCCCGCTTCAAACCCTTATGGCTGATGCAAATCTGGCTTTTTTATAAAGATTTCGTAAAAATCTGATTGGGTTCCTGTAAAAAGCTTAGAAGAGAGCATCATCAGATTCAACAAAATTTCTTAATAACAGGTAACCTTTTTGGTAGAGGTCACGCTCAACAGGCCTAAGGGCACTAAATACTCCTTGTTCTCCTTTATTCAGGACAGCATTGGTGACAACATCGCTTAATTCTTTTTCTTCTGTTGAAAATTGCGCCCTATAGGCCATAAAATGTTTTGTTTCCCTTAATTGTTGCGTAATTGGATTCTCTTTCTTGAAAAAATAAAGGTATAGGTTTGCATGACGGGGCATTCCAAACTTAGCAAGCTCAATAAATTGTTCAAAAGTCAAAGGTTCTGATTGCTGCATAGTCTCACAAACATTCACCGAGGATTATCTTAAATAATCCCAACATCAGAAAAAAAGAATAGGGGTTATACTGTTGGATCAACCTTAAAATCAGCATTAAATTCCCGCAACATAGAGGTATAGGCTCGAATTATCATGCCACTTTGTTCATCTGACCTCGGGTAACTATAAGGATCAACATAAATTTGAACACGTTCAGTCATAGGCCCACGATGCGCAATAAGCAAGCCACTCCGGTCTGAATCTGTTAATTTCACATCTTGCCCCGAAAAACTAACAATTGTTCCAGGGGGAAGTTCAGTAATAAAGCGTCGAGGAAAATAACGCTCCACACCAACTGTAGTATTGAGAAGTTCATATCGGGAATCACCGCTGGGGAGGACAAAATGCTTATAGCCCCGTTGAGGATTCTCGAAAGTAAGCTTTAAGCCTTGACCTTGAACTGTCTTAACTGCCTGAGCCAATACTTCCTCTAAACGACCATCTCCCAGTTCAAACTCTTTGAAAAACCTTACTGCAGGCAAGTCCCCCAGCGTATTCGGGGGGCAATCATCAGGACCTTGAATTTGGCTCACTCCCTTATCTTGAAATTGGCTCCCTCCCATATTTTGGATAGGAGCAGGTCTCTATTTATAAATATTCTCGTTTTTAATCACTATGAAGTTTATACATGGGCTGAGTATTTAGCCGGGGCAATAAGCTAACAAGAATTCTCCGCATACAGGCAAATCCAATCAGGTTTCACCGGCTTGGGGGATTTCCCAGTCAGCTCGGCATCAGGGACTGTCTCAGAAAAAGTCACCTTAAAGCCAGATTGCTCAACTAATGACTTAATCTCGCTTGGTGAAAAAAAACTAAAAAATCTCTTTCCATTACTGTCATGAACCATCCTTTCACCCTTTCCTTTCTTTACAGAAACAAACAGCCTGCCATGTTTCTTTAAAACGCTTCTGATGCCGGACAAAACATCGGGGACTTCGCTCTTTCTGATGTTGAGTATGGATGCGCAAGCCCAAACTCCGTCATACTTGCCATTTGGGAGGCTCACATCCCTGCCCATTGTCGTGTTTATACCCTCCCTGTCCCTTATATTCCCAATATCATTCTTGCCCCTCTTATTCCCAATATCCCTCTTGTTACTGATATTCCTCTTAGCCCAAATTTTCCAAATATTCCTTATGTTTTTCATATCCTCAATAAAAAAGGCTGCATCCGGGAATTTTTGCCGACACACCTTTATTGTTTCAGCGGAGTAATCAAGCCCGTCAGCCTTCAGCCCCCGCCGCAGGAATTCAGCAATGTCCCTTCCCCCGCCGCAGCCAACATCCAGAATCCTCCTGCCACGAAAACCATTGACAAACCCCTCAATCTGTTTATTCCAGTTATATCTATTGCTCTTTTGGATATGCCATCCTGCATGTTGATCATAACTGAGTTTGGTTTCTTTATATCTCCCCATAATCAGTAATTGTAGGCAGGGATATAAAAAATATTCGCCCCCCTACCTTATTTGGCAAAAAACTTAAATATTTTTCATTCACCCCATGGAAACCAGAAATAATGATAAAGATTTAAAAAGGGACTGAAATTCCCCATATTGGAGATAATCAGGGATATTCGTTTTAAAAGAACAGTTGAGGGGGTGAATTCCATGAACATAACACCGATAGGCGAAAGAGTCCTGCTCAGGCCGATGAAGCAGGAAGAGAAGACAAAAGGGGGCATCTATCTCCCCGAGTCAGCCAAAGAAGAGAAGAAAGAAGGACTTGTTGCTGCAGCCGGAAAGCACAAGGACGGCAAAGACCTTCCTCTGAAGAAGGGCGACAGGGTCATCTATGGGGGATACAGCTCTGACGAGATCAAGATTGACGGCGAGAAGCATCTCTTTGTTGATTTCAAGGACATTTTGGCTAAGATCGAGTGATGGGCCTGCGGAAAGTTTTTAGCCAACCGGGCTGGCAAAGTCTAATAAAAAAATTAATCGGGGTGTAATGCAATGGCATCAAAACAGATTATTTTCAGCGAAAAGGCAAGGCAGTCACTGATGAGAGGAATTGACAAGCTTGCAAATACGGTTAAAGTTACTCTCGGCCCCCAGGGCAGCAATGTTGTCCTGGAAAAATCCTACGGCAGCCCAATTATCTGCAATGACGGCGTTACTATCGCAAAAGAGATCGAACTGGCCGACAAGTTTGAAAACATGGGAGCACAGCTGGTGAAAGAAGTTGCTGAGAAGACCCAGGACAATGCAGGAGACGGAACAACGACTGCAACGGTTCTCACCCAGGCGCTGGTAAGAGAAGGCTTTAAGGTTGTTTCTGCCGGCGCAAATGCTGTTGAAGTCGCAAAAGGCATATCTGCAGCAACCCAGAAAGTTATTGAGTTCATCAAACAGAACAGCATCGATGTCAAGGACAAGATAGCGCAGGTTGCCACCATCTCTGCAAACAATGACGAATACATCGGCAGCCTGATAGCGGATGCCATGAAGAAAGTCGGGACCGCAGGAGTCATCACCGTCGAAGAGGCAAAGTCCTTTGAAACAACCTTGACTGTTGTCGAAGGCATGGAGTTTGACCAGGGCTATGTGAGCCCCTACATGATAACTGATGCTGAAAAGCTTGAGGCAGTCCTCGAAGAGCCCTACATCCTTATTTTTGACAAGAAGATAGGCTCGGCAAAAGACATGGTGAAAGTCCTTGAGCAGGTCGCCCAGGAAGGGAAGCCTCTGCTCATCATCTGCGAGGACCTTGAAGGCGAAGCTCTCGCTACCATCATCCTCAATCTCATCAGGGGAGCCCTGAAGGTTGTTGCAGTGAAGAATCCGGGATTTGGCGACGAGCAGAAAGCGATGCTGGAAGACATTGCCATACTCACCGGTGGAAAAGTCATCTCTGAAGACAAAGGGATGAAGCTTGAAGGTGTAACCATTGATGATTTGGGGACTGCAAAGCGCATCAAGGTCAACAAAGAAAAGACTGTCATCATCGAGGGAAAAGGCGATGCCAAGAAATTGAAAGCCAGGATTGTCCAGATTGAAGGGCAGGTTAAGGCGTCTGACTCCGATTCAGAGAAGGAAGACCTTCAGAAAAGGCTTGCGAAGCTCTCCGGCGGCGTCGCTGTCATAAATGTGGGAGCTGCCACAGAAACTGAGATGAAGGAGAAAAAGCACCGCATTGATGATGCATTGCATGCTACGAAAGCCGCAGTAGAAGAAGGCATCGTTGCCGGCGGCGGCGTGACTTTGCTAAGGTCAATTCCTGTCCTGCAGGGCCAGAAGTTTGACGGCGACCAGAGGATCGGCGCTGAAATCGTGATGAAGGCATTGGAAGAGCCAGCAAAGCTCATTGCCCAGAATGCCGGCAGGGAAGGCAGCGTCATCGTCGAGCAGCTTAAGAAAGAGAAAGGAACCACCGGCTATAATGCAAAGACTGGCGTCATCGAGGACCTTGTCAAGGCTGGAGTCATCGACCCGACAAAAGTCGTCAAGAGCGCACTGATGAATGCAGCAAGCATCGCAGGCATGCTGATCACGACAGAAGCGATGGTTGCAGAGATTCCCGAAAAGAAAGAATCGAAATCAGCGCAGGGCATGGACGAAGAGATGATGATGTAGGGATTGCAAACAAGGTTTTTTCTTCATTTTTTTTGCCTTCTCAGACGCATTCTCAGATTAAAGGCTTTTGATTGGAAGGAATCCTTAAGCTCTTGAGCGCAAGTTTGGGAACAGCTCCTTAATGCGTCGCCTTCACGCCGACAAAGACCAGCACAACCCCAAGAGCAATTGATGCTTCCTTGGGAAGATAATTAAACTTATCAGCAAGGACTGCTGCAGCTGCGATGGCAACAGAAAAGACAGCTGTAACAATGTTCATCACGCTTGGCCTGCCGAAATGGATGGCTACCATGATAATTGAGATGATCTCAAGGATGATGAGAAGCCCTGCGGCCAGTATGACGGGAGTCAATGCGAAAGGATAGGGCGACGGCAGGGGGATTGAGAGGTTGAGCGAAACAAATCCAAAATTCTCCGCCATAAGCAGGAGCCCAAGAGGAATCATCACCAGCGCAAAAGACTTTCCGATAACGCCCATAAAAGAATATTCTTAGGGGAAGTTAATAAAGGTTTTGTGAGGCTTACAAGAAGTTCTTTGGGGAAAGAAGGGAAAGGCCTTTGGATACCTCCATGAGTTATATTTCCATATTAAACCTATCCTTCCCCTCACCAACACCCATTATCGATACCCCTTTAAATGGGGTAAGCTGTTGAGGCATCGCCAGGCCTAACTTCCTGCCGCAATAAGAGTCGATGCAGTAATCCAAAAAAGCCGCTAACAGCGAAGGTTTTTCAGAAGGATGGCTAAACAGAGAATGTGGCAATATTGTTCTGTAATCTCTCCGGATAAAATCCCCATTGGCTGTTGAAACCCACGGAACGATACGGCGAAACTTGAATTCATCGTTGTCCTGTCCAACCTCCACCCAGCCAGAATATGTTTCATTATCCATATCAGCGTGCTGAATGCCATAGGCATAAATAAGGTTTTTATTATCTAATGAAAACGGCGAAGAAAGCTCTTCAGCAGCAAGATTTTCACTTGGCCTTCCCGCTAAAGTAAACTTATCTATCGGCATTGTGCCAATCTTCATCTTTTCAAGAATAAATCTGGCAACCCTCACTGAACGATACGCCTGCGCTGTGTTGCAGCCACCTGCATAAAACAATTCAATAGCCCCTCTGACATCTTCCATGGTAAAGGGCTGCTCCCTTAGCTCAGAAGGCTGTTTCATTTCCAACTTTTTCCAGTCATTTCCCGAGAATGGCTGGGAGAACATAGCAAGTCCAAATGCAATTGGGGGAAGCTTTCTGCCCAAATAAAGTTGTGCCATAGAGTTATAGAACTCCATCTCCCCATTTACTGCTTCCTCATCTGCCTCATCGTAATATTCCCTGTTGCTTTGTCCGCCGAGAATATTTTCCAAAACGCCAGCACGGCGAAAACATTCCAACTCGATTAATTCATGAAGGTATGCTGCACGGGAAAAGATAGTCGGGTGTTGCTCATCATGCTGGATAAGGGGGACCAAGCTTTGAGACAGGCTGCTTCTCGTCCTGCCCCCCACATAACGTATGGCATCTTGTCTGGTGATTAAACCCTCAAGAATACTAACTTCAGGATACCCCTTTATCCCTTTCATTAACTTCGGATCATAATTCTCATGATGATACATTGAAATCTCCATAATACGTCGGAAATCGAATTCCATTTATAAATTGCCATTGTAGATGTGTCTAACGGCATAAAGTCAGATATATCGGCGTCACTATTCTTTTCATCAAAGGATAGGGCCCAGATGAGAATCTTTTATTTGTTCATAATGATGGTCAGTCACTTGGCAACGTGATGGACCCAAAAAGTTTTAAATGATGATAAGACTTCGCCACTAATTATGGCTTACATCGCAATGATACTCTCAAATCAGCACCCGGAGACGCTCGTGCAAAGATTAAATGATGATCCATCGTGGTCAAAACCATGTCAGGAAAGCAGAGAATAATGGAGCGTCACAGATACACAGAACCCCATGGTTAGCATGATGATATACCGAGACCACCCCTCATTCCGCCTGTGGGAAAGAGCCAAATGCCTTATAGAATATATGGATGCGAGCGGAGATGTTCCCTCCAGCCAATATAATAGCAAATCTCGTTAATTATCGAAATATTGCGAGATTTTCTAGTATAGTAAATCACCTTTTGGATTTTCGAGAATTTCGGTGATTTACTATAA
>JACPBU010000077.1 GCA_016180165.1 Candidatus Woesearchaeota archaeon
AAATATCAAGGCATACATTGAAAATCTCTCATTGCGCCTGACTGCAGAGAATTATGTTCGAGGGGCAATAAACAGGGATTATTTTATTACAGCTATCGTTGAAGCAAATGTGCCAATACCTAAGGGCATGGTGCCTGACAACTTGGTTGTTCAGACAATGGTAAAAATCAACCAGGCGAAATACCGGCACCTGAGGCATGTGATGGTGGATTCTATATATCACCACAGAGAAAGGAAGAACATTACTATCATAGCCAGCCCGTGGTTTATGCCTCCCCTGGAAGATATCCTCACTTCAAAGCTTATAAGCACCAGCAGGTATGAACTGGAGAAGGGAACTGAGCGTTGGGTTCCTGCATTTACTTTTGGCTAATAATCCCCCAAACTTATCTGGCCTTTCCTCTTGTTTTCCGGAACCTTTTCTTTCTCCAAATCCTGCCCGACCTGTTTCTTTACGTCGAGGGCAATGGCTTTTCCGAGAATCTGCCCTAAGGCCACAACGTCGGAAGCTGCAACATCACCAATGGATTTTATTCCGTTCTTAAACAGCCTTCTTGCCCTCACCCTTCCGATGCCCTTGAGCTTCAGCAAAGGAATCAGCTCTTCTTTCACACCATCTTGTATCCTTATGCGGAGCTTCAGAAGCTCTTTCACAACATGATTAATCTCAAGAAGCTTTCCCAGCTCGATTGCGCAGTAGCAGAGCCAGTCTGCAAGGTCAATCTTGCTGCGTATCTCTCCGGGCCTGATGCTGAACGATTCGAGCAGATATTCTTCATCTTTCTCCTCAATCCACTCCTTCAAAAACTGAGCTGTCTTGATGGCATTGAGGTACTCATCATACTCTTCATCATACAGGTTCGGCTCCTGGATGTAAAGGGCAGTGCCAAACTTGTTGACTATCCCGTTGACGGCATCATATTCTTTTGCTTTTACCCTCAATAAAGGCCTTATCTCGAGTGTGCTTGAGAGCATGTGGAGGAAGCAGAAGTCAATCAACGGTTTCTTAGAAGCCTTTTGCATCGCAAGGATAAACCCATGGGCTGTGTAGGGGTCGAGGTAAAGCTCAGACACACGCTTTCCCATGGGCGTTGCCAGGAACCTCGCCTCATCAATCTCATCGGCTGATGCGAATTCCTTCTTAGTATCTTGCAAAAATCCCCATTCTTCCAGCAGCTCAAGCATCTGCCCAATCTTTCTCTCAAGCTGCTTCCTGTCCCTGAATTGGTATGCCCAGAATGTCTTTTCAAAAAATCCGAAAATCTCCTGCCTTGTTGAGACGATGCTGGAGGCAATCAGGCTGAGAATATAGGTCCTAAGCACCGGCTCGACTGCAAGCTTGCTCTGGATGCTTTCCGGCTCGCCAAGGATATACTGTTCTGTCAGCTGCTCTTTTTCGGATTCAGTCTGTGCGAGGATGATTGCCTGACCTTCCTTGTCATAACTGGGCCTTCCTGCCCTTCCTGCCATCTGCAGATACTCAAGGACCGGGATAAAAGCCATGCCATGCTGGGTGTATCGCCGGAGATCCTTGATGATGGAGCGGTAGGCTGGAAGATCGATGCCTATAGCAAGCGTCGGGGTGCAGCAGATAATCTTTATAACACTTTTTTTGAAATTCTCCTCGATAAGCGAACGCTGTTTTGCTGTCAGGCCGGCATGATGGAACGCAATCCCTTTTTTGAGGCAGGCATTGAGGCGCCTGCATTGCTTTGTCGGCGAGGGGAGGCTTTCCAGCGCTTCCTGCGCAAGCTTCTGAAGGGCATCATCAGAAGTTTTTATCTTAACAGCAATCTCCTCAGCAAGCTTCTCAGCCCCATTCTTCGTCCCCATAAAGATCAATGCCTGCTTGCCTATCTTCAGGGTGTCAAGGGCAAGGTTAAAAGCAAGGTTCTCAGAAACATTCTCAATGGGGAGGTTCATAAAGGGCAGGAAATAATCAGGGTATAAATAATGAGGGGTTTATGAAATTTAGCCTTAAGATGGCTGGGACGGGAAGATTCCTCACTTTTTATTAGAAGGCTTTGAGACTACATTTATTGCCCATTCATGGCTGGTGGACCTCAATCCATCTGACACATCCAGGCGGACTTTCTTTGCCCCAGGATTCCTGAAGGTCCGCTTTATTGCATTTGAGCCGTTGAATTCCTCAAAGAGGCCAAAGTCCCAGAGATACTGGAGATTGTCCCCGTCTGGATCAATTGCCTTGACTTCAAAGATGGCGGGCTTTCCAGCCTCAACTTTAATGGCTGCAGCTGGCTTTGTTGAGATAATTTCAGGAGCCCTGTTTACATCTGCAACAGTGATGTTGAAAAGCGATCTCCCTTCCCCGGAACCATCTCCTTTTCCGTCATCGGCAGAAACCCCGATAATAAATGCTGCTCCCTCCCTCCCCACTGCATCGAAACCGGGCTTCCATGAAAACGCATTTCCGGAGAATCTTGCGTCGGGGGGCAATCCTTCCATGCGCAGTGCTACTTTGTCGCCATCGGGATCAAATGAATCAATCTGGAAGGCTACTGTCTCATTCTCTTTGATGGAGCGCGATGGAATCGGGGTTATGACCGGGGGCCTGTTCTTATTCCTTACCTCAATCTTCACTTCCTGCCGGTCATCAAGGAAACTGTCGGATGCGGTAACGAGAACTGTATAAACCCCCTCATCTTCATAGGTCGCCTGATAAGGAAAAACTTCTTTCCATCCGCTGAATGAGAAACTTATCGGATCACCGTCGGGATCGGAAGCCACCGGGCTGAGTGTTATGGACTCACCCTCCTCGGCTGAGATGTCCTCCATAACCTCGAGAATCGGAGCCCTATTAACATCTTTGACCCATACAATCGCTGATTCGCTGGCCTGCTGGCCGTTTGCTGATGCCACAAATGTTATCTTGTGGGGCGAATACAACAGGTGGAATGCCTCAAGCGCCCTTTTGATAAAGTTGTCTTTTTGGACGGCATCATAACTGGTAGCCCACTTGAAAACCTTTCCATCGAACGTTGCGCCCTCGGGAAGGCCTTCAGCAGCTATCTCCACCTCATCTCCGTCGGGATCTGATGCCTCAACACTTATTGCTGCTTCCTGTGTTTCGCTTATGAATACTGGGCCTATCGGGGCTATCACGGGGGGCCTGTCCTTGTCAAGGACTGTAAGGGTAAATTCCTTTGAAGCTTTGAAATCTCCATCCCTCACCGTCACCTTAATCGGGTATTCGCCTTTGTCTTCGTATCCTGTCTGCCAGAAATTACTCTCTAATGGCGGAGATATCTCATATTCCAGATTGAGCTTTCCAAAATCAGGGATCTTCAGGGAAACGCTCTGGGTCTCCTGGATGGTAATATCTGAGAAACTTTCCAATAAGGCAGCCCTGTCAACTGCCTTAACATCAACTGCCCATCGCACCGCTATTTCCTCCTCTCCGTCGCTTAAAAGCGCTTCAATCTCATATCTCCCTGCCTCGCCATAATATGGCGTAAAAACGAACTTATCACCTTCTGAAACTTTTTTACTGTTGACATCCCATGTTATGGTGATCGCGTCTTTGTTCCTGTCCTTCGCTTCAACGGCAAAGGTTACAGACTCCGCCTCCTTTATCTGGATTGATTCCTCCCGAGGGGAGATTGAGATCATTTCCGGAGGGACGTTCTTTTTTATCACCTCTACAACAACTGCCTCTGACGCCGTCAACTCCCCGTCACTTACTGCAATGGTGATATTGTAGAGGCCGGCGTCACCATAATCAGTCTGCCAGAATCCATTACTGTCCAAGGGCGGGCTATAAGAAACAGTGATGTTGTCCTGGTCGGGATCAGAGGCTCTGACACCCAGATTAATCATCTCTGTCTCGTTGATCACAACAGTCTTCGCACTAGCAAAAAGAGCAAATGATAGCAAAATCACCGCTACTCCGAAAATAAACTTTTTCCCCATCGGCCCCCACATGAATAAAAAGGAAATGCCTGATTAATAGGCAATCTCTCACCTTTTAGATGGTTAACGAGATTCTCTTGTATAGAGGAATTGGAATATCTGCGAAAAAAGCAAATGCTTTTTTGCAGTGCAGTAAATCATTTCATAATCTATGCGCTATGGAAGAGGCGTGACACTGCTCCAATCGACCTGAAAAGATGCCCTCAACCTAAGACGATATCCTCAATCACTGGCGGCCTGTTGACGTTTTCTACAGTCACCGTTATCTTTTGGGCGATATCGTCTGTGCCGTCTGAAGCAGTAATGGACACCTCATAGGTTCCTGCATCATCATAGGTCGTCAGCCAGGAAAAGCCATCATCAGACTTCTGGAATTTCTCATTGCCTATGGAGAATTCTATCTCATCCCCATCGGGATCAGATGCTTCCGGAGCAATGGTGATCTCCTCAGTCTCTTTCACTGAGATATCCTGCAGCTCCTCCAAGAGTGGCTTTCTGTTGACATTAGCTACGTCCAGCTTCCAGACTCTCGAAACCTCTGCGGATTCATCTGCCACCGTAGCTTCAAGCTCATGGCTTCCCGCAGCATCAAAATCAATCTTGTAGGTGAATGCTGAAGTGTCAACTGCAACCTCGTCGCCATCAAGGCTCCAGGCAAAAGACAGCTCATCTTTATTGAGGTCAGATGCCTCGATGGAAAAATCGAGCTCTGAATCTTCTTTGGCTTCAACATTTTCCGATGAAGGCGAGAATGAATCTATCGTAGGAGACTCTTCTTTCTTATTGACAATAACAAGGACATCCTGTGTCGTGGTCAATTGGCTGTCTGTCGCGGTAACGGTTATGGTGTATTCGCCCGCATCCCCATAGGCTGTCTGCCATTGGCCTTTTTCATCGAGCGGGGAGGTGTAGCTCACCTTGACAACATCAGCATCAGGATCCGATATTTTTGGCTGAAGGCTCACCAGATCAGTCTCTTTGACGATAAGGACTTTGGCAGCAGAAGGCACCTTGGCCTCTTCTTCAGGCTGTGCTTCGATCACTTCTCCTTTTTCTTCTTCAGGGATACCTTCCATCCCCTCTTCGGGGATCGGCGGAGGCAAGTCATCTTCCGGCTGCTCTACAACAATATCCTCAAGAGAGACAGTCTCAGGCTCCTGCACCGGCTCGAGGCCATACAGCTCCCGGATTGTCTTGCAACCTGCTGAAAACACCACAAGAACAATCATCAAACCTACAATCAATTTTTTCATTGTGAAATCCCCTCCCCTTTTGCAAAAAAGTGTTGTTATTCCTTAATACACAACTTCTATATAAACTTTATGGTAGTTAAAACAACAGGTTTGTTGCTACTTCCTCCGACGAAAAATGAGGAGATATCCTTGCTTCAAGACAATCATTCCCCGGGCACTTTTTTCATGCCCCCCTCAAAAAATTAATGCAGCTCACTTGGGCAGAATAGGGAACCGGCTGGATAACTGTTTTTTTCCTTTCTAAAAAATGCTGGGCTTAAAGTCCCGCCCTTTAGAGAGGTAATAGTTCGAATTTTTTTCTTTTGACCTGTGGGCATGCCAAATGTTTATATAACTGATGGATGATGGAGACGAATATTGGATAATCTACTATGCTGAGCATCATCATCCCGACCTGGAACGAGCAGAAATACCTGCCACGGCTGCTGCGCTGCATCAGGCGGCAGACTTTCAGGGATTTTGAGATTATTGTGGCTGACAGCAGGTCGACTGACAGGACACGGAAGATTGCAAGGAATTTCGGCTGCAGGGTTGTTCTGGTGAGGAAGAAAACCATCCATGGGCCTGCTCCCGGGAGAAATCTTGGCGCGAATGCTGCTCAGGGGGATATCCTTATCTTTTTTGATGCTGATGTTGAGATAAGGAGAGATTTTCTTGCAAAGGCAGCAGAGGAGCTTAACAACAAAAAAGCAGATGTTGCGGGAACACTTATCTCTCCTGATACCAATAATTTCCTTGACCGGCTCTTTATCGGCGTTTTCAATTCTGTCATCACCACAACACAATTTTTTTATCCCAACGCCTATGGGGGTTCAATCATCTGCAGGAAATGGCTTCATAAGAAGGTGCATGGATTTGATGAGGGCATCTTTCTGGGAGAGGACCTTGATTATGTGCAGCGTTGCGGCAAGAAGGGAAGATTCAGGATACTGCGGAATGCAAGAGCCATCTTTTCCATGAGAAGATTTGCGATAGAAGGAAGATGGAGAGTCGGATCCCGGTATGTATTGTCTGGCCTTTACCATGTCTTTTTCGGGCAGATAAGGAGTGATATCTTCAGGTATAAGATGAAATATAAGAAGTAGAAGTCAAAACTTTTCTTCTCTTAATGGTATGCATGGGCCCGACTAGATCCGCCACAGCTTTTTCCTTGCGCAAATGCTAAAAAATCCTTTGGGGATTTTTGGCACGTTAAAACCCTTCAGGTTATTACCGAACCTGGGAAAAATCGTCGGGCTGAAGCCCAACAGACACAAATTCCCATTTGAATAGGTAGGTAAAATATTTCATGGGCCCGACCGGATTTGAACCGGCGACCTCTGCCTCTTTGCCTTCCATCGCTTGAGGATCTGAAAGTTATCAGAGCAGCGCTCTAACCAGGCTGAGCTACGGACCCAGATAAGAAGGAAGGTTTAAAGTTTTTTTATAAACGTTTCGATGAGGGTGTGTATCAAGCTCCGGCAAGAGCGGCTCTGCCATCCTAATGTCAAAACTCAACTGTCAAACTTAATCATGCTCGTCGTGGGGGGATGCCCCCTCGGGGACACAGAGCCTTTGCCAAATCAGTAGAGAGTTTTGAAAACCATAAGAAACGAAGTTTCGTTGGTGCCAATAATGCGTGAGCATTATTAAGCATGGCAGAGCCGCTCCGAGGGGAGCTTAATACATACG
>JACPBU010000078.1 GCA_016180165.1 Candidatus Woesearchaeota archaeon
ATCGAAAGAAATGTATGGGACGGAAATAACTTTGCAATTATCCTTCAACCAGACTACTCTCACGAAGAGGAAAGCTTTAGGTATGACTCTATTATTGGCTTCACCAAGATACTGAATGATGGGGCGAATAAAGAGTGGATATGGAAAGATTCATTAATTGCCTGTGTGTGGGATGCTAAATATGACGGAACTTCCCACCCCTTCCTGTATAGGGTAGGGTGTAATATCATTCCAATTGCGGATGTTATCAACGATATTCGCGACAGCAAAAGATGTGCTTTATCTCTCGATAGGGATTTCGTTGATGAAGTTGTTTGCGGAATCGTTTACGCTGCCTCCCTTTTTGATGTAGCAAAATACGTAGGTTTGTTAACGGCAGTAGGGTTTGTTGCCGGAACTGTTATAGACGTTGGCCCCGCTACTGCAAAAAGTGCGGCAAAAGAGGCAGCAACCGAACTTGCATTGGGCCTTGGCAAAGTGGCTAGAGGGAATATCATTGGTACAATTAAATCGCCAACAATTCCGTTTAAATTATTATGGACATTCACTAAACTTACGTTTAGGGGGGTAACTGACCCAGTAGGGACATTGAAGGGGCTTCTTCATGTCTTGCAACATGGAAAGGATGTGGCTCTTGCCACCTTGGAATTTATAAGAATCTTTTTCAAACAAGAGTGGGACTATCAGGCAATAGAAGGGGCAGGTTATCTTCACAAATTCAAGGAAACTCTTGAGGTCGATTATAACGGATTAAAGCCTGAGCTTGTGCCCAGTATGTCAAAGATGTTTTCAGAAGGACAATTTGAATTTTCTTTCAAGACATCAGTAAATGAGTTAAGGCTGGGAAACAATCTTCCCACAGGTATCATTTTTAGGGACCCGGGAAATGGCCGTTTTTTCATTGACTTCACACCAAGACAGTTTAGTATAAATCCCGGGAAGATTGGAATATCTGCACAGCCGGATGCAGTTTATAAAGGTTTATACTTTTTTAGACATCCAGACATTAACATTCGTAATGATTTTAGGAACCTGGCAAACATGGATAGTAAGGAACTAAATAAATATCTCAATGGAATTGGTAAAGAAGATGAATACTTGAAGCTCGAACAAGCTTACTTTTCTGACATTCAGAATAATTTTCTAAGGCATGAATTAGTGCATAATAAATTTGATGCCTTTGGTGATGTTAACACACTCGTCAAAAGAAACCCGGATTGTGGCCCAAATGAAGGATGGTGTGATCCCTACAACCTTTTAAGGTTTTTTGATGAGACCTTGGCTGATGACTTTAACTTTAAATCAATTAATGAACAGGGGCAACTCAAGCAATACAAAGAGATATTATATCAGAGAAATATTTGGGTAGGAATTGACTCTTTGGATAATGGGGCTCCATCAAAAAATGTTTATGACGAAGGCCTTTCCTTTACGGAATCTTTGGTAAAGAATGACTTCAATAAGAAGATACCGGAGGAGATTGTTAGGCAGAGGATATTGTTGAAGGGGATTGACCCATCAGGTATCCGGCTCAAAGACTTTGACGCTGAGGTATTAAGAATACTTAAGAATGATGAAATAATAAAAAATCGCTTTTCAACTCCTGAAGAATTATTTGGACTCATTAATGATTTGACAAAAAATTATGAAGACAACCTTAAGAAAGTCAGTAAAATCATGGAGAAATCCTCTTTTTCCTATGATGATGTCCAAGAATTCAAAATTATCTTGCAAGAGGTATATGATAAAACTCACCAAATAAGAGATATATTTTACTAACATGGACACAAAAAGACTAACCGACAGGATAACCAAAAAACGGTTAAACCCAAATTTAGTGGGCAAAATTGTTGATTTCTTTATTAGAGATGGAAGCCTCATTGTTAAAGAAACAACCTCCTGCTCAATTGGGATTGTGACAGAAGAGGATCCTTATCCTCATGGTGGGTATGCGAGGTTTTTATTGCCAGATGGAAATACAGTTATTGGGATTGGTATTGGACGTTCACCAATGGTAGTTGAAGAACCGGTTTTCCGTAAAGGATCCATTTTCCTCTTGACCCATGATATTTCTCAACCCCCTGAAAGATTTTATATTGGTCACAGGCTAGAAGACAAAACTCTCCAAAAAATATTCAAAGAAGATATCTCTGAAAGAGGAAAAAAGAATGATAAACCGCCCATTAAAAAGGTTACCCAGAAGCTAAAAAGAATAATTAGCTTTTCCCTATTGATTTCCTTATTTGTTTTAATAACCTTCTCGCCACACACAATTGCAATTGAGGTAGAATATGAAACAGTCGCAGTCTCGAGAATAGTAGGAGAATCACCAACCGAGCTTTTGAGGCAGCTCCAACCTAACAGCATCAATATTCAAAAAGCAACGTGGTACACTTATGACTTGGGGGGGGGAGTAAAATCTAATCTTTTAAAAAAACAATTTGGAGATGGGGTTTCTTCCAACTGGGGTTTTATTTTAGACCTACCCCTCAGTTATAGTTTTCCAGAACTATCTACCAGTTTAAATCGTATAAGAACTAATGAACTTGTTATCATAGAAACCCAAGGATCAGGGAAGCCATTATCTGCGGGAACATCCAACGGAGATTTATTTTTTCCTGCCGACATGAAAAGCTGGCAGGGTTCCATTGAAGAGAACCACCCCCTATTAGTATTTGACAGCCCCTACTCCGGCGTCTATCTTCCTAAAGTCGACACTTTTATCTCCCGTTTGGTAAGAGATACAACTATAATAGCTCCAACCTCTTTCAACTCTCCGCAATTCTCACAGTCCTTCCTCTGTCAGCTTTGGAATGGAAAAAATGTGGGAAAAGTATTTCGAGATGCCAGGAATTTCCACTATCTTGGTGGATCCCAGCCCAATCCAGGAAATTTTATCGGCCTCGTCCTCCAGTCCTACGCCCTCTTCGGCAACCCCCTCCAGCTGATAAAGATGGATTGGGATGAGGCAGATTTCCAGAAGATAAAGAAGCAGCTCTGCCACAACAATCTCGACAACCTTGAGTCGGGGATGGAGTATCTTGGCCAGGTGGGAAATTATTCCAAATTCAGGAAATATATCATCTTTTCGATAGACAGCCTTAACACCATCGATGAAGGTGGATTCTCCCTCCTCAACGCTTCCAACACTTTCCTTGGCCTTGCCCCCGGAGAGCTTGCCCTCCCCATGGCAGTCAGGACCACTTATTTCCCGCTTCAGACCATTATCACCAACTTCAGCCTTGTTGAGGTGAAAGGCGCTGAAGATATCACTCTCAGCAGCCTCCCCTCCTATCTGCCCCTTGATGAAAACTCATTCACCGACAGGGCTTGTTTTGAGGAATACCAGAATTTTTCAATCTCATTCGCTAATGCATATACTGAAGACAGCCAGAGATTCATCGCAGAGATCCACCCCGTTGAAGTCAGGAACTGCACAACTGGGGCTCTGACTGTATATAAATTTTTTAATTACTCTGTCGAGTTCATAGCCGTCAGCCCGGTCCTCATAAAATCAGTCTCCTATCCTGCGACTGTTAAGATCGACCAGGAGATAGGCATAGACATCGAGCTAATGAAACTTTCCCAGGAAGACATTAATGGGTCTTTGATGGTCTTTGACCAGAACAACAACAAGCTGGTCGAGGAAGAGATGGTGGGGTTTGCAGAGCTGGCAAACGCCTCTTTCTACGCCCCCCCGATTGAAGGGGCACAGGCTTACAGCATCGAATATGTTTACAATGGAAGCACAGTTGCCCTCAAAAAAATCCCAATCAGTGTCACCATCCTTGAAGTCTCAGCAGAAATTCCCTCCACAGTCCCGGCCAGCCCTTCCATAAGCCTTGATTTTTTCTCATACTTCCAGTCTGATTTCACCCTCAATGCAAAATATTATTTGATTGACAATGATTCCACGATGCAGTCCGGGGAGTTCACCATGGCGATGAAGCCGGGCAGCAACCAAAAAACACTTTCATTTTCAGGCCTTAATCGAAGCGACCAGAGCTACACGCTCTCTCTTAGCCTGTCATACCTCAACAGCCAGAAGTCAGCTTCCTTCCTGCTGGTCACCAACAATATCCCTCTTATTGTCAGCGAGCTCAACCAGTCGGCGATGGAAAACGAAGCCATCACGCTTACTGTTGCCGGCATCGATATTGATAACGATTCTCTCACTCTGGAGGTAGAAGACGAAAAATTCTTAAAACGGGGCCCATCCTACCGATGGGATACTGATTTCGGGGACTCTGGAAATTACTCCATCAACATTTCAGCCTCAGATGGCTTTGTCACCAGCACCAAACAGGTAAGCTTTGAAGTGAGAGGGACGCCTAACCTTGCGCTCCAGAGGGCATTCAGGAACGGCGATGCAACTTTCAATGCCATAGTATCGCCGGCTCAACCCATCATAGCCTCCATCCCTCTGCCAAAAGATGCAATGGTATTGTCTGCAACATCTTCTTTAAGGGTTAGCCCCGATACTGGAAGAAAAGAATTCGATATTTCAAGTTTTGATGACATGGATAATAAAACTTACACCGATGGCGGCATCGACAATAAGCTGTTCACTCTGAGTATTGAAGATAAGGCAAATCAATTGTTGAATATATCCTTCGCTGAAAGCAGGCTTGACTGCCAGGGATTAAAGTGTATATTGAGTTTGGATACTGACCCGGAATACTCCATATCTCTGGATGGAAAAGAGATTTGCAGATCCCAATTTTTTGAAGGCATCCCATCATGCATTGGCGCTCTCAGCATCGATTTTGGGGAGGTTTCAAATGGTGATAACACTTTAATGGTCTATCAGCGGGCTCCTGGCTGCTGTAACAACCAACAGCCTATCGACCAGATCCGTCTTGAAAACCCCCGAGGATATATAACAAGAGCCCAGGCAAGCACCAATATCCAGCTTTCTGTCGATACAGCCAACGACAGCTCCATTGACCTCTCTTACGATGAGCCTAACTCAAATATTTTCCCAAAATCCAGCCTCAATGCCTCCGCTATCAATGACTTCCTTGATGACTGTAAAGAGGACGAGAACAACACCTGCCTTGTCCCCATTATCTTTTCTTCATCGACAGGAGCCGAGCTCACCCTCTCCAGCCTGAAGATTGCCTATCTTCCAAAGAACGGGACGCTTTGGAATTATTCACTGAGGCAGGGATGGAACATGGTTTCATTCCCCTTTGAGCTGTCGCGCAAAGACCTGAATGAAGGTCCCTTCCGGACTTTCCCCGCTAATTGCACGGAAAAGCTCATCCGCTACAATGCATCAACAAAAGAGCTGAAAGGATGGGATAACTCGCAGGCAGGGTGGAATGCTGCAGAAGGAGGCACTATATTGGAAGAAACCTATGGGTATTGGATAAAAGTTGGCGAGGATTGCAGGATTGCCGTCAGGGGAAAGGCCCCGCTACAAAGAAATATCTCCCTTTCGGCAGGATGGAACCTTGTCGGTTTCCCATCGCAGGATGAGGCGATTATCGGCAGCGCAATCACCGATGTCAAAGGCTCCTTGAATGGCATCATGCTCTACGAAAATGGGACATGGCTCAGCTATTATCCTGAACGCCCCGCACCGTTCAACACCCTTTCTTATTTCGAGCCAGGAAAAAGCTATTGGATAAGGATAAACGGCACGGGCCAGGATTGGATATTTTTAAGGAACGAATCGAGATTTATAGTGGCGCAACTAAATGATTGAGCAATAATTATTGCGCCACTATATTAAAGAACACAAACTATTTTGCTCAACTGTCAAAAATGCGTTGCATTTTTGAGCATGCTCAGAAATGTTCCATTTCTGACATATTTGTGTTCTTAGCTATATATCCTATGTGCCATCAACAGCGTAGTAACGCCTTATGGAAAAGTCTTAAACTTCTTGAAATGCCAAAAATATTTCCTGGGAGGCCAATATACTACTCAGTCGGTTTTGAGCAACATTCCATAAAGATGCAAAGAAACCACCTGCTGCCGTCGAGGATGAAGCAGAATAGTTGCATTTAAATACATCTGATTCTTCCAATGCTGTATGGATAAGATAATTATAAAAAAATGGGCTCTCCAGAACGCATTAGCCTACGGCGGCAAAGCCAACCCCGGCGCCGTCATCGGAAAAGTCATCGCTGAACATCCCGAGGCAAAAGAAAGGATAGCTGAAATAGCCAAAGAAATCCAGCAGATTGTCAGGGAGATCAACAAACTCTCAGCTGAGCAGCAAAAAAAAGAGCTGGAATCGCTTGCCCCCGAGCTTCTTGAAAAGAAAGAGAAAGAAGAGCATGAGCTAAAGCCGCTGCCGGATGCAGAGATGGGAAAAGTCATTCTCAGGCTTGCGCCCGAGCCGTCAAAATACCTCCATATCGGCCATGCGCTTGTGTTCATGATCCAGTATCTCTATGCCAAAAGATACAAAGGCAGATGCTATCTGAGGATTGAAGACACCAATCCTGAAAAAAGCAAAAAAGAATTCTATGATTCAATAATCGAAGACCTGAGATGGCTTGGGATAAAATATGCTAAGGAGATCATAGTAAGCGATGAAATGCCCCTCTTTTATGATTCAGCAGAAAAACTCATCTCAGCAAAGGATGCTTACGTCTGTAAATGCGCCCAGGAAGAGATGAAAAAGCTCAGGGAAGAAAAGCAGCCATGCCATTGCAGGAACAATCCTGATTCTTTGGGCACTTCGATGAAAGAATGGAAAGCGATGCTGAGCGGAAAATTCAGGCCCGGGGAGAGAACCCTCCGCCTTGCTGGAGACATGGAAAACCAGAACGGCACGCTGCGTGACCCGGTGATATTCAGGATAAGCGATACTCCCCACTACCGCCAGAAGAAAA
>JACPBU010000079.1 GCA_016180165.1 Candidatus Woesearchaeota archaeon
AATGTGCTTCAGCTCAACAAAAGGCATATCTGGCTCTTCGGTAAGGGTGTCTCCTGCAAAGCCCTGGATCCCAGCGATAGCAAGAACATTCCCCGCAGGAATCTTATCGAAAGGCTCGGTCTTTACACCAAGGTACATATATACATTCTGCACCCTGACATATTGCTTCGTGTTATTAATATAAACGGTCATACCCTCTTTCATCGTGCCGGAAAAAAGCCTGCCTGCACAGATCTCCCTTCCGCTCTTCTGGTCGACAAGGACCCTGGTGATGCAGAATGCAAGCTTCCCATCAGGGTCACAGGTGGTCATGCTTTTTCCCAAAGGTGAATCAATATCTCCCTGCCAAATCTTTGGAATCCTGTAAATCTGGGCTTCAACGGGGGTAGGCAGATGCTTAACGACCATGTCCAGGATGACCTCATTGACCGGGGAATTGTCCCAAAACCATTTTTTCCGGTCTGCTTCCTGCATGCCGTATGCATTGACAATATCGACGAACTTTATTTTTTTCTTCTGCATGAACGGCAATGACAGTGCCCAATTATCCCTTGCGCTGCCAAAAGCGACGCTGCCATCCTGAAAATTTACTTTCCATCTTTCCTTGAAATCAGGCTCAGCCAGCCTTTCGATGTGCTTGTTGAATTCGATGATGAGCTTTGCAATCCTCTCCTGGATCTTTTCAGGAGTCAATTTCATCTCATTCATGATCCTGTCAACTTTGTTGATGAACAAGACGGGCTTTACCCTCTCCTTGAGGGCCTGCTTTAACACTGTCTCAGTCTGTGGCATGATGCCTTCGGAAGCGCAAACCAGCACGATAGTGCCGTCAATGGCGCGCATCGCCCTGGTGACGTTCCCCCCGAAATCAACGTGGCCCGGAGTGTCGATGAGATTGATCAGGTAATCCTGCCCTGCAAAACCATGCACCATGGAGACATTTGCAGCGTCTACGGTCAATAATCTTTCCTGCTCGTCGGAATGCTGCCAGGTCGCCATCCCTTTCTCAAGGTCGCCGGCCAGCGCTTCGGCCATAAGCCCTGAAGCTGCAAGGAGGTTGTCGGTAAATGCGGTGTTGTGGATAACCATACCTTCCGCAACGAAATTATGGTTTTCAGGTATGGTGAAATCATAAACAACATCTTCATGGCCTTCTTCTATCTTGGTGACCTCGATGAAGGCAAGATCCCTAAAAGGGATAAGCATCTGGGACTTCTGCATCAGCATGAGCTGGCTGCCCACCTGAACTGTGTCGCATACAGTGCTTCCGGAGACCTTTGCGGCCAATGCCTGAAGCCTTGCTGCCTTTTCCCTGAGCCCAAAACCGATCTCCTTCTGAAACTGCAGGGCTGATCTTCCTGAGATTGTGATAGTATTGTCCTTTTCCTGGATTGCGATGCACCCAAACCTCAGGAGCAGGAGATGGAGGCCTTCAACCATCTTTTTGCTTGCAGAGCTGATGGTAACTGCCCTTCTCGAGCTCTCCACACTTCCATCAGTATCAAAATATCCCCTGAGAAATCTCGATGAGTATTTTTTTCCACATCTCCAGAGAATCTCTGAGACCCCGATCTTGTGCGCTTTCTTTTTTAGGGGATAGCCAAAAACATGATGGAGCAGCCGGGCAAAGGTCATGGTTGTATGTATCTCAGGTGTCCTGCCTTTTGAGCATCTTCTCGTAGCTTTGATGCCCATCCCTCTGCAGATCCTTTCAAGCTCTGCGGCAAGGGGCTCTTTCCCGACGATGAACTTCTTTCCTGAGCCATCTCCGAAGAAAAGGCCGGTGAGGTAGAAAAGATCCTCAAAATTCTTCGGGAGCTTCATTGACAGGGAATTCTGGCCGCGCTGTTTTCCAGTCCGGTAATAGATGCTTTCTATCGCTTCATACGCCCTGGCTGCCTTCCACCCGAATATCCTTGATGCCTGCAGAAAATCCAGGAGGCTGAGCCTGTTCTGCCAAAGCCCATGATAGAATGATCTTGGCTTGAGTGAAGTAACGATTTTGTTGACACCATAATCTAAAATATGCTTTTTGCAATCTTTCCATGACTCTTTTTCAAGCCTGATGTAAAAATTTCCTTCTGCCAGGCTTTCCAGGATATACTTCTTGAGATTTATCCTTGCCCGGATTGAGGCCTTCCTTGCACAAACAATCCTGTCGCCAATGTTGATATCTTTCGCCTCAACATCCTGAAATCCATCTTTCCAGACCGTATACTTGTGTTCCGGGGTTGTTGAAACAGAAAAACGGTTCCTCAACTGGATGGAAATTGTCTTTCCACCTTTCAACCGCCATGCGCATCCGATGGGCTTTTTTTCAAGGCTTCCGGACTCTTTATTCAAGGAGAATATTGTGAACTTCCTGTTGGGAGAATAAATGGTGTGGTCTTCGTTGTCTTCTTTGATTGCGCCATCCTTTGCAACCTCTTCAAAAATTTCCCTGGCAGTCCTTACCGCCCCATCTGCAAAAAGTATCCTTGTCGAGGGTGAGACACATTTGCCATGGTGTATATGCGCAGAGGTGCAGATATTCCTGATATTCTTCGGAGTCTTGACGACTTCCTTCATCCTGTCAACCATCTTTACTGCCATGTTCGGAGAATATTTTTTTTCTTTTAGACAATTGTTTATAGGGTATTGTCTATGTTTGAGTGTATGTGCATAGGTTCGTGTGGGCGTGTATATACTCGGGTGATTGCTCAGATTTTTTTCTTCAAAGTCGTTTGGTCCAAAGCCCCGCTCTTCAGAGCGACTTTGAAGGGCTAAAAATGCTGAACGTTAAAGCCTCGGGCTCATTTGAAATGCAGAGCATTTCTAATGTGCTCAGAAATGCAAAGCATTTCCGACATTAGCCTGAGGATAACAAATTTTGCGCCAGCAAAACTTTGGGATTAAAATTTTAATTTTAATAGTTTGGCATTTTTATTACCTTTCTATTTCCAGAACAGCTTTTCAATCGCGACTTTTTTCAGCTGGGTGGGAAAGATGGTGTTCACCAATTCATCCGGCCTGAACCACAGCTTGAGCTCGCGCTCTGCTTCCTTGGGGCTTTCTGACGCATGGACGACATTCTCGAAGACACCCCGTGTAGTAACCCTGCCGTATTTTCCACGTATAGATATGGGCTCTGCAAGCTCTGGATTTGTCGCCCCGACAATCTTCCTTATCTTTGCAGTCGCATCCTCGCCCTGATAGGCCAATGCAAGGACACGCTTGGTATGGAACTCGCCCATGATATAGCGGATTAGCTCATCGAAAAATTTCTCTTCACGAAGATGCTGGTAATGCTCTTCGGCAAGCTCCCTGGTCACCTGGACAATCTTTGCGCCAACGATGACAAGCTGGGTCTCAGACAATTTTGAGATGATGTCGCCAGTCAGCGATTTCACAAGCCCATCAGGCTTGATCAGCACAAGGCATTGCTCCACTTTCATTTTTCCGCCTTCTTGAACAGCTTGCTCCATCGCACATCATAAGGCTTCCTCCTCAGCTTGAGCATGTTCTTCTCACATTTTTGGCGGCAAAAATACAACACTTTGCCGTCGGCCTCGACAAAAATCATCCCGGTGCCTGGAGCGAGCACACTGCCGCAAAAACTGCATTTTGCCATTATGAGCCTCCAGCCCGGCCGACCTTGCTGAGCTCCCTCGCTTCAATCTCTGTCTCCCTGAGGATAAGGATATCGCCTGGCTGGATGGGGCCTTTGACATTTCGCTTAAGCACCTTGTTCTGGTCTCTTCCCTCAAGGACCTTGCATCTCACCTGGATGGCCTCGCCTCTGGTGCCAGTCCTTCCGATGACCTCTTCGACACTGGCCTTGAAACCCCTGGTAAATGTTGCTGTACCTTTCTTGACTTCCTCATCTTTTCCAGCACGCTGCGGCCTTTTCCTTTCCTTGTCAGCAGGCTGTTCCTCAACCGGTTTTTTCTCTACCATGGTGATTATTGCTTGAGATTTCCAATAATCTCTTTAATGAGCTCCTTGGCTTCGCCTTCCTTGACGATGGCGACAGCAGAAGATGGCTTGTCAATCCCAGCGGCAGCACCCAATTCCTCCTTAGAGCTGACCTGTGCAAAAGGAATATTCTTTTCAGTGCACAGCAAAGGCAGATGCATGACAATCTCAGGGGGCGAGACATCTTTGGCTGAAACAACCAGCTTCGCTTCACCCTTCTCAATAGCTTTGGTCACCTCGTTGGTGCCCTTCCTCAATTTGCCAGTGGCCTTTGCCGTCTCAATAGCTTCAAAAACTTTCTCCTGGATCGCTTTTTCATCAACCATCATCCTTCACCTTTCCGTCTTCGTGACTTTTCTTTTCCAATAACTTCTAAAAAAATACTTTTTCATCATCCCGGCATATTTCTATCAACTGGGATACCTGATGAGGCCTTCAGAATCATCGTACCTCAATCCCCAAACACCCTGCGGGTGCCCAGGTCATTTTGTCATTGGTGATGTTTAGAAAATGAGTTTTATTTAAAAAGGTTTGTTTTTCTGGAGAAGGATGTCAACACGATAACTATTTATAGCAGGGGGAGTTCGCAATCCCATGAGCAAAACAATGGATCTTACTATTCTTGTTGGGCATCTGCTCTCTGAGGGGACAAGCATATCCTTATCTGTGGCTTTAGACATAAGAGGTTTCCCAGCAAAAAACACTCAACATGCCTTTCAGGAATTTTCTTCGTATCATCCTGCCGGCAAAGCTAAGCTGGGGTTCGATTATATCGCCCCATCAGCCGAATATCCGGATGGCGTGGTGTTTCTCAATGAATCTGACCTGGCCTCAGCAAGGGAACAGGCAAGAAAGTCAGGCGCTTCCGTCGTTGGCGTCGGTGCGAGCTATCTGGACGAAGAACACGGGAAAGCGAACTTAAAGTTTTATTCCTGAACCGCTTGGTGTATTGGCTTCTCTTCTTTGCTTCCTTATGCTTTTCAATGCAACCATTCCATCCGGCCTTTGACGGGGGGTGGTCGGATTTTTTTTGAATGTGCGCTCACTTTTGGAACCCTTCGACTGCACGCCTAAGGTCGTGGAGCTCAAATTCAGGCCATAACTTTCCTGAGAAAAAAACTTTTGCATCCGGGGCATCCCATAAAAGCAGGTCAGAGATGGTGCCTGAGCCATTGATGACAAAGAGGTCAGGGGGAGGGAAGTATGAGCTGTAACTGTTTTCCTTGATCAGCTCCCTTGTCACTGCAACGGCTTTTCCTGATTGAATCTGCTTGACAATCAGATTTACGGAATCGACAATCTCATCATGGCCATTGTAGTTGAGGCAAAAGTTTAGGAAGAATTTGTCATTGTCTTTGGTCTTTTCAATGATGCCTTTTATCGCATTAACAAGGCGCTCAGGAAGGTCATACCATCTCCCAATGACTGTAACCTTAACTTTTTGCCCCGTTATCTTCTCATCTGAAGCAAGCGCCTCAAGGTAGGAAGAGAAAGCATCGATGATAATGCCAAAATCAATGTTATCCCTTTTTGTTGAAAGGAGGTAGAATGTCATGGCAGGAATATTCTTTGAGATGCACCAGGAAACTATCTCATCAATCTTCCTGCAGCTTAGTGCATAAGCCCCTTCCAGCGGGAGGCTGCGGCTGCTGGCAAATGCATGCTTGCCCTTGGTGACAAATGCGATATGCCTGGGCAGGCCTTTCTCACCATTACCCTTTGCCCTATCAAGGATATGCTTCAAGGCTTCGAGCATGAGGGTAAGAAACTTTAATTCTTTATAATCATTTGCCTGTTTTAGGCGGTGGGAGCTGAATTCCCATAAGGGATCCGCCCTCGCCTCACCTTGGTTGTTTGAATTCTCTGAACATTGCATACTCGAAAAATTTTTTATTTTTTTTTTGGGTCAATCCAATTTTCCCGCAACCTTTAAATGGAGGGCGTTCCTGTTGTTTTTGCATGGCTGCTGCCTTGGGAACTCTCAATATCGCCACATACAGTATCGCATCGGCTGCTTTGCTTGTGGGAACTTTCACTGACCTCAAATGGAGAGAGGTCCCCGATTGGGTGAGCTATGGGACTATATTTTCCGGTTTGGGGATCCATCTCCTGCTTTCAATCATCTTCGGAGATTATCGGACAATATTGTTCGGGCTGGCCGGGTTTCTGATATTCCTGGGATTTGCATTCATCATGTTCTATTCAGGGCAGTGGGGCGGAGGGGATTCAAAGCTGCTGATGGGGCTCGGTGCCCTGTTTGGGCTTCATTGGGGAAACGGAGAAGTGCCTTTTCTTGCTTCCTTTTTCCTCAACGTCCTTATCGTCGGAGCATTGTATGGGCTGCTGTGGAGCTTTTTTCTCATCGCCAGGAACCGCAGAGCCTTTGCAATAGAATTAAAAAAAATCCTGAAAAAGAAGATGGTGATCACCGGAGGGTTTGCAGGCATCGTGGTATCACTTTCTCTTCTTGTAGCGATGCTCTTCGCAAAAAACCCATCGGGAAAGACACTTCTCGGCATCCTGGCTGGGATAATCCCTACCTTCCTTATCCTCTGGGCTGTGCTTAAAGCTGCCGAGAAGGCGTGCATGTTCAGGAATGTCGCACCAACACTCCTGACAGAAGGGGACTGGATCGCAAAGGAAATCGCCATCGACGGAAAGTATATCTGCGGGCCGAAAGATTTAGGAGTTTCCAAGACCGCGATCAGGAAGCTTATTGCCCAGTTCCGCCGGGGAAAAATTAGAAATGTCCTCATCAAAGATGGCATACCTTTCGTGCCGAGCTTTCTGCTGGCCTTTATCCTGACACTGTGGAAAGGGAATATATTTTTCCTGCTGTTGGCATCTTAAGACTTCACAATCTTCACTTCCTT
>JACPBU010000080.1 GCA_016180165.1 Candidatus Woesearchaeota archaeon
GGCGCTTTCATTCTTTCCCGATTCCCAGGTTAAATTTTTATCAACGGGGTTGCCATCGGCATAAAGCACAATAGTCTCCTGGTGTCTTCCCCCTTCCCTATGAGGAGTATCGTTATCATCTGCTGCAACCTCAAGGATATATGCTCCGTCCACGACGGCTGTTGACGCAACAAAAGTCCCATTGATAAAGGCCTCAAGCATAAGATTATTGGGCTTTGTCCCATTCTCAAAAGTGATATTGCCAAAAAAAGCCGATGGGGGGATGACATCGAGGACAGAAAGCAAAAATGAGGTGTTGGCCGCCAATAACCCGTCACTTACGGTGATGTTGACAGTATAATTCCCTGAATCGTCATAGGAAGCCTGCCAAAAGCCATCATCGCCAACCGGAGAGGAGATGGTATAGGTTAATGCATCTCCATCTAAATCGGCTGCATTGGGGGTTAAAGTGATGCTCTGGGTCTCATATATCGTAACATCGGGGGTGAAGCCCAATACAGGATAATGGTTGGTGATGATATCCCCAGAAATCGTTTCTTTTTTATTGTTATAGATCAAATCAACAATAAGGTCATAGCTCTGATTCTACTTAGCCAATCCTGAATATGTAAGGTTGATAATATTCTCCCCCGGGAGTAATGCTCTTTCGATTTTCCCTTGAGCCAGTATCGCCCCCTCCCTTGCAAGATAGTCCATGATGGTGGAGTTTATTGATTCGTTCCCGTTATTTTCCATCTTAAGCTGGACAGTTGTTTCCGTTCCTGCTGTTTCAGGTATGATAAGCTCTGATTCTACCAACAAGGTTTCTATCGAAAAAGTTGCCGATGTCATCGTATCATTGCCCCGGACAAAGATGAGGCTATACTCCTCTTTCCCTTCTTCAGGATTTGAGTAAAATGAGATATTGAATTCCTCGCTGGATAAGCTTATCACCGCTTCTTTTTCAGCAACTGTCCGATTGCTGGTGGCGAGGACAAATGTTCCGTATACGCTGCTGTTAAGGACAATTTTCCTGATCCTTGCGGTTAAGCCTGTCTTTTCATTGGGCCTAACTTTGCTGAGATGCTCCAAAGAGTCGATAATTATCGGAGAATACGGCTCGTATTTGATTGAGTAATTTACCTGCCTCCACAGCTTTAATTCCCCTTTAGTGCAGTTTACTATCTCAATTGGGTTTACCGTGGCAATAACCGCTTCCTTATCTTCTGTAAAGCTTACTGAAAATCCGATATCAGCGGGCTTATTGCTTTCCCAGCACGTCCTGTTTGCAAGCTCACCTTTCCACGACGGAAGATCGGCGATTGTCAGAGTAACCGGATCTGACAGCAGATAGGTGTAATTTAATATCAGTGTCCTTAAGGGAAACTCGGTTTTTTTTGTCAGGTAGGGCAGTATCAATTCGCCGAAAGTGTAGCTTAAGCCCGTGTTGTTCACTGACAGGATGCTGAAGTTATCTTGTTTTATGATGGAGTAATTTTTTAGGGAAAACCCAATATCCGCATACAACGAACCAGCCTTTATCATTTCAGAATAATCAGTCAAAAACCCTTCGCAATATTGGTTTATATCGCCTAAAGGCTTAGGTATTGAAACATTTAAGGTAGGATCCCCATATAGCTCATAAGACATCAAAGCTAATCCAGAAGGCGTTTTCGACGACCAGTAATAATTGTTCCTTGCATTCCGGTAGATAGAGCCCAAATCCTTATCTTTAAGATTACAGACAAATGCCTTGACAAACTCTTTATCCGGGAACGCTGTAGGCGCTATCGTCACAGCATCCTTTGCCAATTTGCCGACAAATGATTTAAAGGAGGGAAGATGCATCCCCGCATACTCCGAATCAAACAAAATTAACGGCTTTTTATCTGTATTCCAATCCAGATTGCCTGGCGTCAAATCCTCGTCCAGCCATTTTGGGCTTTCTGATATTAACTGATTGTTTTCTATACTCCCCTTTGATTCAATAATGACCAGGTCTTTTTTGCCCGCGCTGCTTATTCCTGATTGAACATCATCCCAATCCCACCCATCTATTCCGGGAATCGCATTGTATGGGATAAAATTAACCTTATTCTGCCCGGGGAACTGGGAATTTAATGTTTTATTTATATCATAAGCCCTTCCGCCGTATTTCTCTGGGTATATCCAATCATTAGAATAAAGAGTTGCATGCTCTAAGTTTAAGCTGCCCCCATCCAGTTGAGCGATCATCGCCTCTGGAGAGTCACCGACGATGCGGGCGACGGTGGAGGTCTCAAAGGGTTGTGAAATGGCAGAAACTGGAAGGGAGAAAACTATCCCAAAGATTACCATCACCCCTATGCTTATCGCCTTATCGTTTCTTGGCATTGCTTAAGTATTCCCTCAACTTGCTCCTTTCCTTCAAAGTTGAGCCGAAACTGGCCCGCTCAATCATCATAAAAATACCCCCGTTAGGAAGTTCTTCGATTACTTCAGCTGGCGCTTTTAAGAAGAAATCCCTGCCATACTTCGTTACTTCCTCAGGCGGGAAGATATTGGCTGAATGCACCAGCTTCATATCAAAAAAATTATGCGGTTCCCCTTTATCATCATCAGTATCCAGGCCCCCAGTCCCCTTCCACCCGGTCATGAGATGGATCTCCTTGATTAAACCGAGAAATCCAAGAGAATACTCGTCCTCGGCATTATATCTATCGGTGGAACCAAAAATTTCAATATAGTAGCCAGTAAATTGTTCTCCATAATCCGGGTAATAATTAAAAAAATTGGGAGAGATATGCAGGAAGTCATAATTCCGATTCCTAAAGGGAAGAGCAATAATGTTGGGTTTAAATGTCCCTTCTTTTGGCAAATAAGCCTCTTTAATTTTTTTTTCGATGAATTTCCTGATTGAGTCTCTTGAAATTCTATCAAAATAAGATGTGCCAGAGGGGATTTGGTCAAAATGCTTGATAAGAAATAGTTCATAGAACTCTTTAAATTTTTCCAAATTAAAGTCATTTTCTGCCTCAAAAACAAAATACCTTTCTGATCCCATCATCTCACCGCCGTAAATTTTTTAACTCCGACTCCTAGCCTCTCGGCCAATTCGTTTAGCTCGGGAGTAAGCTGATTGGAGATGGATTCTTCCACCTCAAGATTGACCTCTTTAATGGTAAGCTGGGTGCCATCATTCAGCTGGGCAATGGAGTTCTTCCTGATGCCTAGATCAGAAATTGATTTTTGGATTTCTTGGGCACGGAATGCACCGGTCTTTACAGACTCCACAATGGCATCATTTGAGCCTTTTATCTGGGCGACAACATCCAAGTCAGTTGTTTTTCCATTAAAAGTATGAGAGAGGCCAATAGCCCGGGTTTGTGTATTGGGTATTTCTTCCATAATCCGAACTCCTCTTTGAAGTTCTGCAAAGTGCCCGGGATTATTAGCGCCTCTGAGCCCATCAATGAATCCACTTGAGATTTGGGCACCATCTGACTTCAGCCTGCCGAGGCTTCTTATCGAAACCGTAAAGCCTTCTCTGGAGATTGCATTATTAGAGATCGCAGGAATCTCAGAAATCTTTCCGCCTTGAAGGAGCTCATCCATCCCCTTTGCGGCCCATCTATGCTCATCAGCCGTCCAAACATTCTTAGTGAAGATATTATTGCCGGCAAACCCCCTTAAGTCATTAAGGTAGCCTTTTTCAAGCAGAGGTTTAACATCATCGAGATTGGATAATACTGAAGCTTCTCTGAGCTTAGGCATCACCTCACGAACAAATTTAATTGTGAAGGGCACAATCACCCCCAGAAATGAAGCTGCACATCCGCCCCAGCCCCGATTATTGATGATGCAGTCATCTGCAGCCTTTGAGGCAAAGGCTATATTTGAGCTGATATCAATTGCTAAAGCGACAGAAGCAGGCAGGGCAGTCCCTCCGGAAGCCAAGACAATAGTGGCAACGCCAACACCCAAAGCTGCATAAACTCCCACTTCAGTGGCAATGTGGTAGACATAGAATGCCTCGCTGCGGAGATTACCTAACGATTCATTATCAAACATATAGGTAAATTCCTTGAGCACCAATGGATTGTCAGAATTAATGATGAAAGCAAACTCTCTGTTATCCCAAAGGTTAGGCTGGAGAAACGCAGCATCGTTCCCCTCACCAAGGGCAAAAGGATAGCACTTTAACGCCCTGTTGGAATCCTCAGTCCCGATGATGATAAGCGCCTTCTTCGTTAGGTTGATGAACCAGCGTGGATCATTGCAATACACTTCACTGCTGTTGATCTCGAAAAAGTCAGGCTCGTACCCCTTTTTCCAGGTTACATTCTTAAAATAATCTAATTCCTTGCGCAGTTCGCTGCTGGCGTTGAATGGCAGGATTATTTGAACATTCTTTCCTTTATACCTATATTTTCCATATTCATTTTTGAACATCTCTGTAAAATTAGAGAATAACAAACCAGTCTTTTGAATATAAGGGATGTCCGTATAAATGTTTTTTTCAACTCCCTTGCCACCGGCAAAATACCAGACCCTTTCAAACTCGCTTCTCTCCCTCCTATACCAAGGCACCACATAATCATCCCCTAATATTATCGTATTCTCGCAGCCGTTGCATTTCTCGCTGATCAATCCGGCAATAGCCAAAGAATAAGAATTATCGGTCATTGAAGGGTTTAAGGGATCCTGGTAATGCCTGTCAAAGCTAAGGAAAGGATGCCCTGTGAACTCCATGTTCGCATCATAGACAATCCCCCTGTTGGCAGCAGCCTTCTCATAAGCCTTTGATAATAGTGCCTTAACCCCGCTTGGATTGTTGGAAAATCTCTGGCTGAGCTTTTCTTTGTTGGTTATGATAAGCAGTTTCGGATTATTTATGATCGCAACCTCTTTTTCCTGCCTGCCAGCCTTAAGCTTGTGTATGCCTGTCGCATTTTCATCAATCAAAAAGACACACTTGGTAATCCTTTCCGTCAAAGAAATGATGCCATTATTGCAAATGCCCTCCTCCAGCGTAAGCGCATCACCATTGTCAAAGGTGACATCCTGATCCGATTTTGAGAGGATATAAACTGCCACCCTATCCCCTCCTTGTTTGTAGACGGGAACGCCGGGAGTAGCATCCTCAATCTGCAGCTCAACGGCGGAGCTTCCGCAGTCATGGGTGCTTGCGACAGTGCTGGAATCGCAAACCTTGTCAAGCCTGCATGCCTTTTTCAGGGCAGATCTATAAAAATTGGTTTTATTCTCGCAGAAAAACACATCTCCGTTCTGGCAGAACCATTGGTTGTAGTTTGAGCACTCATCGGTATAATTTATTCTCACACATGGGTCATTTCCCGCCCTGAAGCCGCAGAAATAGCCGGAAGGGCAGTCGGTGTTGCTGTCGCAGTCTTCCGAGGTGCAGTCTGCATCGCAATTGATAAAAGTTTCATCTCTGTCGCTTTCGCAATGCCCATCTCCGCAGGCGGTGGAAGCCGGCCTGCAGGTGGAATTCTTGCATATGCCTGAAACGCAGTCTGAATTTTCATCACATATATTCCACACCGCAAGCTTTGCAAGGCACGTTGAATCGCACCTTTCTGAATCGCAGTCATCATTGGAGCCGCAATCCCTCCCATTGTCCCCATCAGTGCATTCATCGACGGAATTGCACCATTTGCCGTCATCATCATCCCAGCACTCATAGGTGTAATCGCATGCTTCCCCAATATCCTTTCTGCATGGGTCGGATGAAGTCCCATCCTCATCCCCGTCGCAGACATACCCGCTCCTGTCATCGTCGCTGAAAGTTTGGCAGTTGATTGTAGAAGTCTCATCTGAGCCCAAATAGCCAGCACCTCCGCAGCTGTCATCATAAGAACGGGAGCGAAGCTTGACATTCCATGACCTTTCGCTTGCGCAGGTATAATTCACAGTATCTCTTCCGCCCCCGCAATCGTTTGATGAGCATTCTGAATTGCAGTCGCAGGCATTCCCGGCGCTGGTCCCATCTCCCCTGTTGAGGCAGGTATTGCAATAAATATCATCGCTGCACTCATTGACGGTAAACCGGATAGCTGTCCTGTTGGTGTAGGCATCTCCGCATTTAGGGTATAGCCCGGCAAACAAAAGATATTTATCATCCCATAATGCCTCATTATTGCCGCAGGGATGTATTGAAGTGGGAGCTGGCGCCTGGACAGTGAACGTAACTACACTTGTCTCCCCTGGACTAAGAGACACATTGAATGCTTCTGAAAGGAGATTGTTGGGGCAGCAGTCCGGAGCTGGAGACTTGACCGAGGAAACTCCGTAATAATCATTGGAACTAAGGCCATAATAGCCCCACAATGACTCTGGAACCAATGCTCCCTCAACATTCATTGAATCATTATATGTCCCGAAGTTCTTTATTGTGGCATTAAATGATATTTGCTCATTCTCATATGCTGAAGATCCAGGCGAACTCATCCCAATTATTTTAAAGTCTTTATAGAATGCTTTTTCGAGGATGCACCCGTAATGTTCTTGTAATTATTTTTTCCTTCGTGATAGATTTAAGAGAATTAACTGGGAAAATATCAGCAATGAAAGCTAAGGAGAAGCAATACGTTAGCGTTGTAATTGGTCTTATTATCCTTGGAGCGATAGTTGCATTAATTTATTACAAACCTTCAGAGCAAGTCATAGCAATTACAACAACTACAACCACATTAAAAGCATTTTATCAAGTAAATGTAAAGTTTGTTAATCACCTTCAAGCGGGTTTGCCTGAACAGGATGTGTTCATTGTATTAAATACTACTCCTTCAGGTCTTGTATCAAGAGCAGAAGTAAGTGATACAA
>JACPBU010000051.1 GCA_016180165.1 Candidatus Woesearchaeota archaeon
GTTTAGTAAACCTCTTTAACAGTCCAATAAAGCTTCGAATAAAATAATCCTCACCTGGTAAACCTAAAGAAGCCAAAATCAGCCCCCTTCAAGCGTCCAAAGCCGTGGTAAACTTTTAATTTTTTTCCAAAAAAAGTTTGTTTATAAAGTAGAATCCCCCTATTCTCTCTGTGTTTGATGATGTTTTGATATCAGGGATAAAAACCTAAAACGGAGGATGATTGAAATGAAAAAAACAATTGCATTGGGGATGATGATTGTGTATCTTATCAGCTTAGTCCCGTTTATTTTTGGGGACGGGAGTCCCGGTGTCACGGCGAGTGCTGATGCAAGCGCCTCTGTTGATGCAAATGCTTCTGTTGGGACAGGAGATGATGATTCTGGCACAGATGACAGCAAAGATGAGCTTGAGGAGAATGATACTGACGATGGCGAAAATGAGGCAGGTGATGGTGATGATGGCCAAGAGGTGCCCAGCGAGAGAGATGGGTCCTCATCAGGAACCTCTGCATACCTAAGAACGGCAGCTTCCGCTGACATAAGAGCAGAGCGAAAGAGAGGGAAAGATGCTGAAAAGATGGGGTTGAGAGTTGAAAAAATCGAATCTATAAGGCTGAACAATAAAGAACGGCTGGAAAAGATCGCTTCCCTCGATAAAAGGCAGATTGAGAGGCTTAAGGAGCTTGATGTGAAACATGTCGAAAAGATTGCCGAGCTGAAAAAGGATCGGCTTGAGCGCCTGGCCAAGCTCAATGAAAAACACCTTGAGAGGATGACGGTCAGATTAGAGAAGAAAGAGCTTGAAAAGATTGCTGACCTCGATGAGGATGAGCTCGCAAAGGCCGCTGTCTTGGGGCGGGGAAGGCTTAATGCATTGGCAAAAAAAGACCTCAAGACCATCGAAAAAGAGCTGAAAAATATAAAAGTCAAAAAGGTCAGGAGCGCAACCGAGCTTGAATTAAGGAATATTTCCAAAGAAGACGTTGATGATGCAAAAGAGCGCCTTGAAAAGGCACAGAAGGGTTTTGTTGAGGCAAAGATGGGGCTGGATGCTTCCCTCAAAGCCTATCTCGATGCAAGGGCTCAAAATAACACCGACGCCACATTTGAGCATGCACAGGATTACCTGATCCATGCAGCAGACACTTTCATCCAGCATCTGGAGAAAGTCAAGGCAAGGATTCTTGAAAGCGAAAACATCCCTGAAGCAAAAGCCGCTGATATTGCTGCAGCAATCGACGCAAAGATTAAGGTATTTGTAGGGATAAAGGCAGACATTGAAGCTGCAAAAACGAGGGAAGAGCTTAAGGCAGCTGCGCAAAAGCTCCGGGAAGCCTGGAGTGATGCAAAACACATCGCAAAAGCTTCTGCGGAACGGGCTGTAGAAGCAAGGCTCCAGGGAGTCACCAACAGGCTGGTTGTCCTGGAAAAAAGGCTTGACGCTATTCTTGAGAAGGCAAGAGCGCAGAACATCACGATTGACGCCGAAGCAGAGCTTTCGGTGTTCAGCAACTTCACTGCAGCCGCAAAAGATTTTGGGGCGCAGGCGCAGGCAAAGCTCACTGAAGCCCTGAAGCTTAAGCTTGAAGGGAGCAAAGAGAGCAGGGAGAAAGCCAGGAAATTGACGGAAGAGGCTCATACCCTCATCAAGAAGGCGCAGGAATCCCTAAAGCAGGCGCACGAATCGCTGAAAGTCATCGTGAAAAAGATCAGAGCAGCGGTTCCCAAAGCAAACTTAAGCGAGGAGATCGAGGTTGAAGTGGAAGCTGAGGCAGAGGCGTCTTCCTGAGTTTAATTGTGCCACCTGGCCCCGGGAAATTTTTTTTATTTTTTTTCTTTATTATCTTTATTTTTTATCCATAGCCCATCTTTTGCATTTTCCTTTAACCAAAAGATTTAAATAAAAATGGTGCTGTTCAGTTAACAATAGTTAACATTAGGTAACCCTAGGCAACATTAGTTAACCTAAGGTAACGATAGGAAGTAGCATTGGCTAAGATTTCAACAAACGGGGGTGGTTGAGATGAAAGTAAAGTCTGTTTCGAGTGTTTTGTTATTTTTGGGGATTGTTTTATTGCTTGGCTGCCAGGTTGAGCAGCAGGGGACAGTTCAGGAACGAGTTATTCGGGAGGCGCCTTCTGCCGATGGAGATGCCCCTGGGACAACTCCCCCAGATGGCCAAGGGAAAGTCATTTTTGCAGTCACTGATGCAGCAGCAGATTTAGGGGCAGTAACAAGCGTCCAGATCACTGTGGACGAAGTCCAGGTCCATACGGCTACCGGGAATTGGATAACTGCCTCATCGGAACCAAAAAAATTTGACCTGCTCAGATTAAAAGAAGATGCCAAATTTGCATTTCTGGCTGGCGCAGACCTTGATCCCGGCAAATATAACCAGATACGGCTGGAAGTGTCAGATGCTGTTGTCGTGGATTCAGAAGGCAGCCATGAGGCAAAGCTTCCTTCAGGTGAGCTGAAGTTTAATGGCGTCATCAACGTCGAAGAAGGGAAGACCTCCACAGCAACATTTGATTTCATTGTCGGAGAATCACTGCACCTGACCGGGAAAGGAACATATATCTTTGCTCCTGTCATAAAGCTGGAGACCAAAGAGTTTACCGAAGTGGAGATCACTGCAGATGAAACGGTCTCAATCAAAGGGGGAAGGCTGAACAGCAGGCTTGAGGTTGGGATGGATGAGACGGGGAAAGTCGGTCCCGGAGTGAAGATACCTGCGAAGGCTGAGCTGAATATAGAAAGTGGGCTTGTGAGGATAAAGGGGAAATTCTACAGCGAAACCGATGTTCAAGGGGGCTCAGCGATCGATGGCAAAGGGAGGATTGTCGTCGGCATCACCGATAAGGCAGCCTCTATGGGATCAGTCACCAGCATCAAGGTGACTGTTGACAGCGTCCAGGCGCACAGTGCAGCAAAAGGATGGGTGACAGTAAGCTCGCAGCCAAAGACTTTTGACCTGTTAAAGCTCGATGCCGAGGGGAAGACTGAGCTCTTTGCAGACACTTCTATCGACACAGGAACATATCAGCAGCTTCGTCTGGCCATCTCTAAGGCAGTTGTGGTTGACGCAGAAGGTGAGCATGATGCCAAGCTTCCTTCAGGTGATATCAGGATTGTCGGAAACCTCAAGGTTGATGAGGAATCAACTTCCACAGCGCTGTTTGATTTCAAGGCAGATGGATCATTGCATATGGCAGGAAACGGCAAGTTTATCCTTGCTCCCATAATCAAGCTTGAGACGAGGGAAGATGCAGAGGTCGCTACAAAGCAATCCGGAGGGATAGCTATAACTGGAGGCTCGGTAAAAACTCTCGTTGAGGTCGGCATGGATGAAGAGGGGAATGTCGGAGAGGGAATAAAGATTCCTGCCAATGTTGATCTGGAGATTGAAGGTGGCAAGGTAAAGATAAAAGCGAGGGCAGGGGTAAGTGTTGGAGTCTAAAGCCCGGAGATATTGGCCTGGATTGTTGCATCCCCGAATCGGTTTACTGCCTGGATAAATGCCTTTGGATTTGCTGGCTTAGGCAGAGCTCTATGGGGATTATCAGCCCCGATATATCTCAGATTATTATACCTCACCCTATTTTTTGATTTTTGCTTCTTCTCCAGTTTTGGGATAGAATATATAGAGTTTAATCGCCGTTTTACCGACGACCAAACCTGTTTTTTCCCTTTACAAATATCTGCCTCATCTACAGTATAAATTAGTTTCGGTTCTATCCCCCAAGAGTGTTCATGATTCTCGTCATAAAAAACCAAGAAAAGGCACCAATAAATCAGGCAAAATCTTCCCTAAAATGGGAGAAGAGCCGATTTTTTTAAACGGGACAGCATTACTGCCTTTCATGTTCAGGAAAAGCCATTTTTTGATGATTATTGGCGAGGCATTCCACAATTTGCATTGATTGATGACTACTTTAAAGTAAAAAAAATAGGTAAGCTTAAATAAAGAAGAGAAAGAACAAAGGGGTATGAGTCTTGAAGAAAGGGTGGAATGGCAAGTTGAAGAATTTGAATTGCCTGACTTCGATAAATCACCTCAGGAAACAAGAGTGCTGCTTATTGATGATGATGAAGGGATGCGTTTTCTATGCGAACAATTATTAAAAAAAGAGGGTTATGCGGTGGACACGGCTGGATGTGTCGATGAGGGAAAAGAAAAGTTCAGAAAATCAGATTATGATGCAGTAATATCTGACAATGATATGCCTGGCGGGGAGAAAGGAATTGATCTCCTGAGAGAGATAAAAGATGATAGGAAATACAGGTTTACCACTTGCATATTAATGACGGGAGGAAAATCAGAATACCTTATTATGGAATCGTTGAGGGCTAGGCTGGATGACTTTCTCCCAAAGCCCTTTGAAAGCAACGGCCAATTTGTCGAAGCCGTAAAGAGAGCTGTTAACTACCAACAGAGGCTAAAGTATGAATACAATGTCTTGTTCAGAAAAGCAGAAACCCTGGAGATAGATGCCGTTACGGGAATAGCCTGCAGGGCTGCTGGAATGCCAAAGGTTGAGGCTTCCTTTGCCCGTGCTATTGAGGAAGGTAAGCATTATTCAGTTATTATTGTGGATCTCGATGATTTTAAATCCATCAACGACACTTATGGCCACCTCAAGGGCGATGAGGCTATGAGAGCAGTCGGAGAGATTTTGAGGGAGCATGTAAAAAGATTTACTGATGACACCTTAAGAATCGATGGGCACATGGAGGATATGGGCGGGCTTGAAGTGAAATATTTTGGCGACATGTTCAAGTATGGCGGAGATGAGATGCTTATCGGGCTGGCAGAAACAGATGAAAGGGGGGCCTGCATTGTTGCAGAGCGCATTCGTGCAGGCATTAAAAATTATAAAGAGCTCCGATCGAAAGAGGGTAATCCAGTCAGGCTTTCTGCAAGCATAGGGGTTGCACAAGTGGCTAAAGGCGAGGGATTGAAGGAATTGATTGAGCATGCGGATGCTGCTTCCTATGCGGCGAAAAGGTCAGGAAAAAATAAGGTTGTTGCCTATAGCAGCGTTAAACCAGTTCCGGGGAATTAACCATAATTGTCCAATAAATCTAAGAGTATTTTTTTGGCTTTCAGGATACTTCTATACCTACGACAAAAATTATTGAACAATGGTTGTCCATTCGTAATAGCAAAAGACATGATTATTGTTTAAGCATAAGCATTCCGCAATTCGGTGGAATGCTTATAGTAAATCACCAAAATTCTCGAAAATCCAAAAGGTGATTTACTATACTAGAAAATCTCGCAATATTTCGATAATTAACGAGATTTGCTATTAGTGCTCAAAAACCGTAACAAATTTATTTTACTTTTGCGGTTTTTGACATATTTGTGTCTTTTGCTATATCGGGAAAATAATATTCGAAGAGAGTAGGGAGTGATATAATCACGAAATCGAAATAAGGAAGAATATTGTTGAAGCGTCCCCATCAAAATCAGTTGCCGTGAAGCTGGCATTGAACAGGCCGGCGGTGCTGAAGAGATGCGTTGGAGAAGAATAGGTTGAAGTGGTTGTGTCATTGAAGTCCCAGAGGTAGTTTACAGGATAATCCCCCCCAACATGTGAGCCGGTGAAGTTAACCAGCAAAGGCGAAGCGCCTATCGTCGGGAAAGCTGTTCCAGATGCAGCAGGCTGCGTATCAAAGACATAAAGCGCAAACGAGGTATTTCTCGCTAATGAACCTGAGGAAATTCCGCTCAGAGTCATCAGGTAGCTTCCCGGAGGAGTCTGGCCAGATGGTAATGCTGAAAATCCTGCAGCGAAAGGAACAATTCCAGAATTGTTTGAAAAGTTGCACAGGGTTGCGGGAGGGCATCCTGAAAAAGAGAGGGTGATATTTTCTCCCGTGCCGTTCAGGAGATTTGCATAAATGTTGGTAAATCCTGCCCTCCCCTGCGAGACATTCCTGCCTGGTGGGTCGTTTGCCAATGAAAAATCAAAAGTGTTATTTTTAGGATCAATGGGGATGTAAGTATCGTTGGTGCTGTTGGCAGGGTTTGTGATGTTGGTAAGACTGGTGCTGTTGGGATCACCGGTGCTATTTGTAAAGTTTGTGCTATCGGTGTTGTTAACAGGGTTTGTGATGTTGGTAAGGCCTGTGCTGTTGGAATCACCTGTGCTGTTGGTGACGTTAGTGCTGTTGGCAGGGTTTGTGATGTTGGTAAGGCCTGTGCTGTTGGAATCACCTGTGCTATTAGTAACGTTGGAGCTGTAAGTTTCGTTTGTTCTTTGGTTCTCGAAAATGACCTGTGCTTTCATGGCATCAAGGTAGCAGTAAATGCCTGCCTTTGCATTTGTCCTAAAGCACGACCCTTTGACCCTGAAGTTGGAATTATTCAGCGAAGTGCGGTTCCAGTCTAATTCGTGGGTGACGTTGATAGTGAAATTCTTCCCCGCATTCTTCTTTGCTATCACATTTCCGCCGATAGTATGGGGGCTGCCAAATGTCTTTCCGCCATCACCGCTGGCCTGAAAATCAGCAAAGCCATATTCCTTTGAGGCGGAGAATTCTGCCGAGAGGACAACGCTTTTTACAGAAA
>JACPBU010000052.1 GCA_016180165.1 Candidatus Woesearchaeota archaeon
TTTAAATCCAATAGAAGAATGCCGTAAACTTGGAAACAAAGAGGTTTCATATACTGCCCCCCCAACGGATGCCTTTCTATCAAATGATTGTCGCAAATCCTTTGGATTGAATTTGAATTTGAAAAATTCAACGAAATGTGAAACATCTAAAAACCGGGGAGGATTCATTTTTCCATTCAAGGGTTTGTATACCACTTCAATTTGGTTAACAAGTTTTTCTTTCATCTAAAACTCACCATCCCTCCATCGCCTTATGATACTTATTATGCCCGATTGCAACCAACATGTCAATCCCTAAAGTTTCCAATCCCAAAGGCAAGTCACACGCCCCAAAGCATGATGAAAACCAGATAAAGGCTTTTGCAGAAGTATTTTTCTCGATTGCTTGGATTATTTCGGCAGCTCTTGGCTTTAAGCCGTCTGGCAGTTGCACAAGGACTCTTTTCTTGTTGCCCTTGTTTATCTCTTCGATGATACGTGGAAGTTCGAGATTAAACATATATCCTAAAGAATACAAGTTCAGTTAAAAAGCTTGTGGAAGTGATGAGGTCAACTTTAAACTACAACCTTCTTCACCATATAGCAGTCTTCTTTCTGATACCCCAGCTTCCGGTAATATTCTCTTGCGCCGACGCCTGAGATGACAACCATCTTATCTTTGCCTTGTTCAGATGCGATCCCCTCAGCTTTTGCCATCAGCTGCTTCCCGATGCCTTTATGCTGGACTTTCCCGCCCATTTCGCCGGAATCCCCGATTGCCACAGCCATCCCATAGACATGCAGCTCCCTGATAAGCGCAGATGCCCCGGTTATCGAGGGATGCAGGCTTCTGGGAGGAAATCTCATCCTAGCAAAACCAAGTATCTTATCGCAGGATTCCATGCTGATGAAGAATTCTTTGCCCTTGCTGGCAGGATATTCCCTGACAACAATCTGAGGCTTTCCGTTGAGCCCGGCATATTTAACCTCACGGCACCTGATGCACCTGCAGATGACATTCATTTCTTTTGAAAGCAGCTCGATATATTGGCGTAGATTTGTCCTATCGACACCAGCCCCCGTGGCATTTGTCGGGATATCCCTTTGCACACGCATGATCCTGCAGTATTCAGGGACGATCCTTTTTGCCTCTACGATGATGTCGGCAGCCTCTTTAGTCGATAAAGGGATAAAAATGCCGCAATTATGGTCGTCCTCAAGCTCAGTCCCCGGCATGACCATGCATGGATAGATCTTCAGCATATCCGGCCTAAAATTTTCATTTTCAAAAATCTCGCTGAGGCTAACGATGTCTTTCTCCCTGGAAATCCTCTGCCGGTCAAAATCGGGAAGCCCCGGCATCATATGGAAGTTCAGCTTAAATCCCAGATCCCTCAGGTCTGCGATGCTCTTTTTTGTGTCCGAAAGTGTATGGCCCCTGTTCGTTATCCTAAGGATGCCGTCATAGACTGTCTGCACGCCCCATTCTATCCTCGTGACGCCCAGCTTGAGCAGCTCAAGCCCTTGTTTTGCAAAGCCCCAGTCCGGCTTTGTTTCGACTGTCAGCCCGATGCATCTCACTTCAGCATGCTCATTCTCCTCCTGCTCTTCAGGCAGCTGCTTTTTCCCAACCTCCCGGATCTTCAGTATTTTTTCCTTGATTGAGGCTGAGCGCTTTTCATCGCCGATTGGGCCGGGCAGCTCAAAGAATGCCTTAAATGCCTCGAGGTCAAAAACACCGTCCCGAAAGAACATCTTAGAAAAATCATTACATGCCTTGTAGGAGTAATAGACAAATTCTTCCTGGTATTTTTTCGGGAATGCGCAGAATGTTCCCCCCTGGATTATCTGCTCCACTTTGTCAAAGTTCTGGCCCAGGACAGCATACTGTTCAAGCCTGTTGAAAATAATCCTGTAAGGGTCATACTCGTTCCTGAATGCCCTCATCGTCGAAGGCTCTCTTCCGGTGTAGCTCATCGGAACATCGCCGAAGTGGCTCTTTAATCCTCCGGGGCAATAGGTGCATTTCCCATGAGGGCAAAGGTAAGGCTTAGTCATCGTTGCGACGATGGCGACCCCCGAGCCAGTCCTGACGGGCTTTGTCTTGAGAAATGGCCTTATAAGAGGTGCGTTTTCCTTGGATGCATTGAGATATACCTCTATGTCCGTCGGGACGGAACTCCTACCAAATGATTGGCAGAGAGAGTTTTTTTTGGCGGCAAGCGCCCTCTTGTCAGGATGGCTCTCTTTAATCCATGAGGCCAATACATCAAAAAAACCACGATGGCTTCTCTCAACGATGCTTTCCTGCCGTGTTTCAATCATGCTTTTGGTATCCATAATGTCAATGACTGCTTGTCCTGTATTTGTTTAGCATCCTAAGGTCGAAACGCCTTTGGATTAACCTCGAGTCCGTTGGGGGGGCCGCCCTCCGTTGCGAACCAACCGGAACGCTGGATTCTCCCTCCGTTGCGAACCAACCGGAACGCTGGATTCTCCCTCCGTTGCGAACCAACCGGAACGCTGGATTCTCCAAAAATTGGATGTAGGGCCATCGTCCGACCCGTCCGGGGATCTGAAAATGGCAGAGGCTCTGGGGATAAATACACACGAAAGCCCTTAAAGTATTTATAGTTGAGGTATATAGCAATAAAAAAGTATATATGCGGCAATGAATTAAGGGTTTGCATGGAGTCAGAGATGCTTCAGGCGCCTGAGTTCATTGGAGTTATTCTATCAGCCTTTAGGCTATATGTCAGGCATCGCCTCACAATGGTTAAGGCATGCATCCATTTTTGTGTTATCCGCCCGTTAATATCGTGCAGCAAATCGCTGATGGGCAGTTTTTGTAAGGCTGGAGTAATCCCCAATCTATGGTATGGTTGCCTGTTTTAAGCCTTCATCAGTTTCTTTTCTACCAATGGCCTAAATGCTCCTCTTTTCTACCTTTCAATAATCACTTCAGCCATATCGATTTATCTTGCATCCATCCTCTTATGAAAAATAAGAAGCTTTTGCCCTGTTTGCACTTCTCTCTATGCTACAATCTCATTTTCCACCAATGTATCCGGTGGGTGGTTGACAGCGAGATAATCAAACTCGTGGAAAATGAAACAAACCCAATTAATCAGCATATTGTTTATTCTTCAAAAAAGCATCAATCCTGCCAACAATCTCCCACTTTCCAAAATATGCATCCCTTGGGCTTGTTAAAAGATGTTCTTTGACTTGGGAGAGGCCCCTAAAAAAACCTCCTTTATCGCCTTCTTTGGCATAAGACCTTAATGAAAGGATGTGCATCCTAAGATTCTCATAATGCCCGAAACAGTTTTCATCCCGTAAAATACCTCCACCTTTTCCAGTCTCAAGGGAAGTGCCCAGGGGTGCATTATATCTCCAGAATTTCTCAACCCTATCAAGAATAAGTTGGGCATCACTGGCCCGTATCATCCCTTCAATCCCATTTTCACATTTGTCTGATACAAGAATCCCATTTAGCTTAACTGACTTTCTTACCGAATCCAAAGCTGCTTGTTGATGCTGCGAATCCAAATGATGGTACACATTGCAAAAGAAAACGTAATCCCCATGTCGGGCCTCCACCAGCTGCCTCCCTTGCGTGGTCTCCAGGTCTGTGTAGAGCGGATTGATGGCAACTTCCAGTTTTTTTAAGAGTGAAAAATCAAACTTGGCATATTGCCCTTCGGCTTTAAAGTAGGGCCGAGCCCTCTCACCTGATGCAATCATATCTTTTTCAAATACTTCAATAGGGATCTTTCCATTATGAATATGGATAAGATTGTTGAGGCTTTTCGAAAATGCAACTACATTAACTATAACTCTTTCATTCCGGATGCCCAATGACCCATGCAATGGTGACTGGCTTAAATTTTCGTTCAATGATATAAGGAAAGAATAAGCTTCCTGGCCTAACCCAGCACCGACGCTGAGGAGAGTAATTTCCCGAGGTACACCCCCAAATGTCAGCCCCAGACAATCCCAAACATCAATCGCCCTTGCGCGGCTGAACATCCTATCCGTCAATGTGGCCTGGATGTCTTCCCTTGATTCCCATCGTGCCTTGTCACCATAAGTCAGATGGGGGTCAACTTTCCGGAAAAATTGAGAATCTTCCTGTTCAATATTAGTGGTCAAGGCCATGCCTGAAACAATATCACCCGGCTCAATGCCAGATAACTCAGAGAACGGCCTCACCAGGCTATGGATTTCTCTGACATCTGAATCCAATATTTTTGCCAGATCTTGCAATGTTGTTTTCGCCATAGGAGATGAAAATAAGCTGCAGCCTCAATCACGGATGCCTTGCAATCCCGGAAAGAGTGACTTCGCCTATTTCTTCAAAAGAAATGCCTGCTTGAACAAATTGGTTCTCATCGAAAAAGAATGCCATTGGCAAATCTCTCTGCACACCAACCATTTCAACGTTCATTATACCATCAAGGTTTGACATACTAATGAGAAACTTTGCCCCTTTTTAAAAGTTTGGTTTATGTTCTGACTAACATGTAATGATTATGTTGAAGCAAGGAAAAAGATTTTTCGAAAGAGGCTCATCGGATGGATTATGATACATGATTAAAGTTGGATCAGGTTAAGGCTTCACCGCCCCACATTGTGCTATAGAATAATTTATAAACATCACCATGCTCTTATTATCTGATTATCATGGGCTGGGGAATGAAAAACAGGCTGTCAAGGATTTTTGATCCTGTGTCAAAAAAAACGGTGATGCTGGCAGTTGACCACGGCTACTTTCAGGGCCCCACCACCGGATTGAGGGACTTGGGAAAGTCTGTTGCCCCTTTGATTCCGTATGCTGATTCTTTGATGATAACAAGAGGCGCATTGAGGAATTGGATCTCTCCCGATATGCACAAGCCGATCGTGCTGCGTGTCTCCGGCGGCCAGTCAATCCTCAAAGAGCTGTCCAACGAGGTTTTAACCACTTCAATACAGGAAGCTATCCGGCTCAATGCTTCTGCCGTCACCTGCTCGATCTATGTCGGCGGGGAGTTTGAGAGGGAGAGCCTTGCAAACCTTGCAAAGCTTGTTGATTTGGGAGAAGAGTATGGGATTCCGGTCCTTGCGGTGACTGCCGTCGGTAAAGAGATGGAGCGCGATGCCCGCTATCTGGGGCTTGCATCAAGGATTGCCGTTGAGCTTGGAGCGCATATGGTAAAGACATATTACTGCAAAGATTTTGAGCAGGTGATCGAGGCCTGCGGAAATGTTCCTGTGCTTATCGCCGGCGGAAAAAAGATTGATGAAAAAGATGCTCTCTTGATGGCTAAGAATGCTATTGATGCCGGAGCAAAAGGGGTTGACATGGGGAGGAATGTGTTCCAGTCCGATAATCCTGCCGGGATGATCAGGGCGGTGAGGGCTGTGGTGCATGATGGCGCTTCAGTTGAGCAGGCATACAAAGTTTACGAGGAAGGGAAATCGTAATGTTTATTTTTGTCAGTGTTTTGCCTATGAAATCCGCAGTTTATTACAACAACCACAATATCAGGGTAGAAGAAATGCCCAAGCCAGCCATCGGGAAAGGCGAGCTTCTTGTCAGGATGAAAGCCTGCGGAATATATGGCTGGGTTACTTCGGAATAATAAGGTGTGTCTGGCTGCACCATCGGAGTTATGGCAGAAAATACTCGTAGAACGGAACAACTTCTATTTTAAACCCGCCTTTCGTAATGGTGCCCTTAGCCTCATACGTAAGCACAATCCCTTCTTTAATCTTAAACTTCCTCATGAATACCAACAGCGGCTTCACTTCAACATCCTTCACTTTAATTTCAACCGGAATAACCTGGCCATCAACTACTTTAATGGCATCAACCTCGTTTTTGTAGGTATCCCTCCAGAAAAAATCTGATTGAAGCTGTATGACCATAGCTGCCTCAAAAACTTTTCCGAATTTGTCCGATTTTTCCACCAATGCAGGCGATAGGATAGTGGGGTAGTATTTTTTCAGTTTCCTTTGCGTCTTTCTTGCGTTCCGGGAGTAGTTATACAGCTTCTTTATAAGAAATGACTGCTCAAGATAGGATAGATAGAGTGAGGCTGTCTGTCTTGAGATGGTCAAGTCGTTTGCCACACTGTCAATCTCAACGATCTCTCCGGGGTCTTCAAGAATCATTGAATAAAGCGATTCAAGGATTGCCGGCTCCTCAACATGAAAAATAGCGGGGATATCTTTGTAGATTATCTTTTCGATAACCAGCTCTTTTATGTATTTTTTGACGACATCCGGGCTTTTACCGGCCATTTCGGGAAATCCGCTGCAGCAAAGATAGCCGGTAAACTCCCTGAGGAGCTCTTCCCTGTAAAGTTCCTTATTTTCGTATTTTTTCCCCCGGAATGAA
>JACPBU010000186.1 GCA_016180165.1 Candidatus Woesearchaeota archaeon
ATATAAATCTTTCTAATTATTCACTACTGCATCATAACAATAAGATAAGCCTTTGTCCAATGCCCTAAATTAGTGAAAGCCGATATCGAGCGGCGTATGAATTAAGCTCCCCTCGGAGCGGCTCTGCCATGCTTAATAATGCTCTCGCATTATTGGCACCCACGAAGCTTTGTTTCTTAGGGTTTTCAAAACTCTAAACTGATTTGGCAGAGGCTCTGTGCCTCCGAGGGGAGAAAAAGCGTTCCTGTCCCTTCGGGAAGGAGGGCGACCCCCACGACGACCGTGATTTAGGCTCGGGATAGGAAAGAACCCTGCGGGCTTTAGCCCGCAGTAGTTTAGTTAGATAGTTGAGTTTTGACCTTAGGATGGCAGAGCCGCTCTTGACCGAGCTTAATTCATACCGAGCGGCTGGAGGTTTCCTGGGAGCCTATCCCCTAAGCCATTGGCCACCCGGAAATTTCCTCTCTGCCGGTAGGCATCAAAAACATAATTGACAAGGCCGGCAGGATAGCTTCCATCTGCTGAAGGAAAAAACGGGGGCGGGAATCCATCGTCGTCAATGACCTGGTAGCCCTTTACATTTTTTTGTGGCTGTGGTTCCGCCGCCATTACGATTTCAGCTGAATAGAGGGTAGAATCAATGACTGCATTTTCAAGGCACCTTTCAGGAAAATCCCCCTCCACGGGAGAATATCTTGGATGGAACTCTCCTGGCTCGCCTGTTGGCCCGGCACCAGCAGGTGCTGGAATCGAAAACCTGCTTGTTCCATGGAAATTGCGGCTAATCATCTTATCTCAACATCTTGGTAAGCATTATTTTTGAATCATTTGCCTGCTTTTTTGGCAAAAAATAACCAATAATTTTAAATATATGGCTTGATTAGGGCAAAACTGGAATCATTTCAGGGCACCAGTTTAGCTTCATATACAGTATCAGCAGTATTTTTTTAGAGGTAAAAAGTCTTTGCAGCAGAGCGAAAAAGATGAGGCCGATCGACCATCAGGAAAATCTGATTCTGAGGGAATTGATTAAGAACCCAAGGATTTGAGCGGCATTGGGACTTATGGTGCGCAAATCAGCTATGTCATCAAATTCAAGATCGGCATCCAGCTCGACAAGGTGATCGAGGAGATCAGGACTGAGCCAAAAGTAAAGAGCGTCTTCACTAAATATATCCTCAACTCGTTTTTGATAGAGAACAGCGGCCATATTGGCTTATTTATCATTATGGAAGGAAAGAACCACAAGGAAATAACTGAGCTCTTCAATTCCATCCTCCTTCCTTCGCTTGAAAAGAATCACGGCAAAGGCTGTGTTGTCGGCATCGAAGCGATCCCTATCATCCAGGAGCTGAGGTATTTCCATAACTACCTCCCAATCTTCAATATGGAAAAAGGGATGATGAAGAAAGAGTGGCCCGATGAGAATATCTTCGTGTGTTAATAATTTGTTCCTAGATAGTAGTTAAATTTATAAAGGGATAATGCATTCCCTGCCTTATGGCAGCCATAACCACAATGCCTGATAGGGAATATCGGGCTGGAAAGGGAAATTCTCAGCAATCTCCCGGCATTCAGAACAAACCGCTTGATTCCGCTGCCGGCCTCCTTTTGATGTTTTCAGGTGTTTATCGTGATGCCTCGACATTCAGGGCTTATGTCCAGCAAAGGGCAGATAGGCTGGGGTATAAAGAGCAGGCCATAAAAGAGCCCTCTTCTTATATTCCCGACGAAAGAGCGATGCTGGAAAGGGCAAAAGCGATTTTGGCTTCTCCGAACTTTCATGCTTCGGAAAGCTCAGCCGGATTTCTCGAAAAAGCATTGCAGAAGGCTGATGCTTTGGAAAGGGCTTATGCCGCAAAAGCCGGAATTGCTGAATACAATTCAGGAAGGGCTGAGCTGAAAAGCCAGGATTTTGCTTATGTCAAATCGCTGATGAGGGATAAGGTTGAGGCGCTGAAGGATAGGGCGATAAATTATAACTCTTTCATTAATCCTTCGGAGGGAATCTCACCATCATCATATCCCCCAACTTCTCAATCAACATCTCCTTCCTCACCATTTCCTTCCCCACATTCTCCTCCCTCACATTCTCCCTCCCCACCACCTCCTTCGTCACATTCTCCTCTCTCACACTCCTCACCACCCCCTTCGTCACCATTTCCTTCCTCACATTCTCCTTCGGTTCCCTTCCCTTCCTCAACCTATCGCTTACATTTGTCTGATACTCTGGAAA
>JACPBU010000053.1 GCA_016180165.1 Candidatus Woesearchaeota archaeon
GCCCACCGGTTATACCTTTTCTTGATAATCTCGATGATGTCAAATGCTGTGGATTTGTAGGGCGGCAAAGCGCCTAATGAGGGATACCTGGCATAGAGGCCCTGCGGATTCTCGAAAACATTTCCTGCCCGGTAGATGATCATCCTTCCGTCCTTCCCTATAAATCTGTTTTGATAAAATGGCGAAGACTGCATGAAGGTTGTCAGCGCAGGGTCGGCTGCGATCGCAAAATTATAGCTGTTCACAAAGCTGTCTTTTATCTTTGAGTTGACGAGCATCCTGAGAAGCCTCACATTGGCGTCGAATATCCCCCTGGGAAGAGTGTAATGGCAGTGGAAGCCGCACACTCTTCCGGCAATCTTAAATCTCTCCTGGCCGAAAACTTCCTGCTGGACATGGTATCGTGTGTCGGAGCGCATTGAGGGATTGAAGCTTCCGGGGTAAGTCCCGAGCGGCAGGAGCTTGATGTCATCCTTTTCTGCAAGATAAAGCGAGTCTTCCAGGATAGTGAGAAGGTTCTCCATGGAATGAGGCATCTTGACATTCGGGTCAGAGGCGATCTCAAGCATGCATTTCCCGCATTCTTTCTTGAGGGCAGAGCCATACCCGGTTTTTTCAGCGCGCCTGAGAATACTGTCAGCCCCCGCAATTGGCCTTCCGTCAGAATCTAAAGTAAATAACTCTACCTCAAATCCAATCAACGACTTCTTCAATGATCTTTTTGCGGCCATCGTTTCCAAGGAAATGTCCTATTCGGATGCTGCCAAGAAAAACCTTATATCCTGAAGGACTCCTGAAATGGATGCTGCCCTATCCTGCATTCCTTTTGCTTGTTCCACTTTCCAATTAAAGTTTATTGGAAGCAGGTTTATTAAGTTTTCGATGAAGCCTGAGGCGGTAATCGGAGAAATAGCGTATTTAGCGAATTAAAACCCATCAAGCTTTTTCTGGTTCTTCATCCTCTCTTCTTTCTTGAACGTCTCCCAGGAATGCCTGAAGATTTCAGGATGCTTTTCCCAGTTTTCCCTGATGAATTTCTGCGTTATGGGATTTGAGGCATATCCTGGCCCTATATTGCCATATCTTTTCTGGAGCTCGGCGATCTCTTCGTCTCTTGTCACCTTTGCAAGGATCGAAGCGGCAGAAACTTCAGGATGGAGGACATCTGCCTTGTGCATGCAGAGCAGCTCAACAGCCTTGTTGTCGAGCAGGTTTCTCACATACCTTGCGTATGCCCCGCAGTTGTTGGAAGGGCTGTCAATGATGGCCTTATCGGGCTTTAAAGCGTTGATAATCTCAGCTGCCTTGTGCGCCTCAAGCCAGTTTAGGTTAAGGTCATCGGAGAACAATGCGTCGTCAATCTCTTTCGCTGAGATGACTGTGATTTTAAAAGCTTTGACAAATTTGATTATTCCTGGGTAAAGGGCTTCCCTCTGTTTTGGAGAAAGCAGCTTTGAGTCTTTGACGCCGAGGCCTTTAAGGTTCAGCGTCTCTTTGCCGTCGATAATGACGCCGGCCATCACCATCGGGCCGATAACCGGGCCTCTCCCTGCCTCGTCAATGCCGCAGACAATCACCATGAGAAATAAAACTGCCGGGGGAAATATTTAAAGGTTGGGATTTGCCTTTAGGTCAATTATCTGTTGGAGACCTTTTTTCTCCAGGATAAACTCGGTAGATTAGGTGCCCCGTCAAATTTTGAGGCGGGGTCATAAACTCCACCACTACGGTCAAAAAAAGAAAACGCTTCGTTTCCACTGCCCTCCCCCCTCGCAAAAGGGTATATCTGGCTAATTACAACTTGAGAAGAATCTTCAGGAACTTGAGCGTAAATAATCCTATACCCCCCAACCCTCCCAGTATTTTCTCCATTTAAGGTTGCGCCAGCTTTTTCAAGGAAGGCTCTGGTATAAGACTTTCCAACTTCAATTGTTGTTGCGGGAGGCGGGTGTACGGCTCCAAAAAATTCTGCTCGACTCGGAGGAAGAAGGGAGGCCAATAAACGACTGAGATCATTTGATGGAGGGGGTGCCCTCATTGCAGCATTTCCAGGCGCCCCAGCCAGCTGAATAGGTTGACAAGCTAACTCAATTCCACTCATCTACCTCACCTCTTTTTTTAAATCAATATTTTTAAAAGTATGAATGCTCTTCATCACGCTGGGCATATCCTCAAACGCAAAATGGAATTTCTCCAGCTTTTCGATTGCGATGCCCCCAGCCATACTTATCCTTGATATTATTATCCGTTTATTAAATTAATGCTGAATTTAGCTTACATATGTCCATTATTCCAGCAAAAACTATATAAATAACAATCAAACAATCATTGAGTAAGGGACTGGTTTTTACAGGTGTCAACATGGCTATCGACGAAACTGACAAAAAGATATTGAATGAGCTCGTCAATGACTCACGGCAGTCATTCAGGGAATTGGCAAAGAAAGTCGGCGTTTCTGTCGTGACAGTGCTCAAGAGAACGAGGGAGATGGAGAAAAGCGGCATCATCAAGAAATACAGCGTCTACCTTGACTATGAGCAGCTCGGGTATGATGTTCCTGTCGTCATCAACTGCAGGGTTAAAAAAGGGAATGAGATGGCGATCCTGAAAAAGGAGATCAACAACCCCCACATCACCGGCATGTATGACATCACCGGCGATTTTGACATCCAGCTTGTCGGCAAATTCAAGAGCAGGAGGCAGCTGGATGACTATGTGAAGAAGCTCCAGAAGCATCAGTTCATCGACCGGACATTGACCTTATTGATTCTGCACACCCTGAAAGAAGACCAGGTGAATCCGCTGGTGTGACTTTTTAAGGTTGCCTATATCTTTTTTTCCTCCCCCTCTCCCAAAACATTTACTTCCTGCACCATTCAACATACTTATCCTTTGCTATCTCTCCTTACTGGAATCTTCCCCCTGCTGCGCAAATAAGAAACAGCCATCGCTTCAACGCCTTTCGGGGATCGGGGATTTTCCGGGATTTCCTGCAATGCCTTTAGGACATCCATCATAGTAAGGCTCTTTGCATCAAATCTTCCGATTAATGCGTCGTAAAGGCTGCCAACAGATGTTCCATAGAACTGCGGCGACCTTTTTTCACTTGACCACATCCTGTGCAATACTAAATCTTCAAGAAGCTCTTTCTCAGTCTCATCCGGATTCAGGGCAAAGGCTGAGCTATCTGCCCATTCTTTGGCAATTCCTATCGCCTCATACATATACAACCTAAGTTCGTCTTTGCCCGGCTTTTTATTATTCCAGGGAAGCCCTAAAAATTCCGAGTGCAATGCTTCAACGTAAGCTTCCCTCGGCTGCATAAACAGGCGGGAGGAGCTTTGCTGGGCCTGAACCGGAATGTCCTGCTGTTGGTAAGAAGGTTTTCTATCACCTGCAAGCCCATCATTGCTTTGTCTGGCTAAATCTTCCATAAAAATAACCTTATCTAGGACTGTATCCAAAATAAGTTTCAAAAACGGCGAGGGTAGCCCTTTCCATAGCCCTCCTCTGTTCGAATTTCGGCTGTCTGGAATAATCGCCTGGAAGGCGCTTTCCTGCTATGCCCATACATTCTATCACATCAGCCAACATCACCGGCTGGGGAGCGAATTTATTTTGGAGGAACCTTTGCATGGATTCAGCACCATACCCTTCAATCACCGGAGTTATTCCGTATTGGGCAGCAAGCTGTTCCCATGTGAAACTTTCAACAATTTTTTCCACTCCAGGAGATTTGGTGCCAGCTCCATTACCGCTTATTTTCCTCACCAGTTCCCAGGCAGAGACGTGGGCATCCAGAAAGTCATTAGGCTGCAGAGGTATTCCCGGGCCGGTTGCAGTTGCCGCCTCCGCTGCAAACTGAAGATAAGCGCCTGCGATCCTATTTGGATTCAGTCCATTTACGCCTGCTTTTCTTAAATATGTTTTGACATCACCCGCAGAAAGCACCGGCATGCCATCCTTCCGTTCATTTTTTTTCATTTGAACCCCCGTTCAATTAATTTTTCTGAACAATTTGCTTTCTGCCGAATTTCATCAAAATTTCATCCAGATTTCATCCAGATTTCATCCAGATTTCATCCAGCCTTGATTGAACCCAACTCCTGAGTTTATCGAAGATGCAACAGAAGATACGGTTCTTAAGGCTTTGGGAGCGTTTAATTTCTTTTTGTCCACGAAACGAAAGCATTACGGGGTTATTGGAAATTTTTCTTTCCAAAACAGAAGAAATATTTGTTTTTGTTTATTTGGACAATTGATGCTGAACGGGGTATTTTCACCTGCGCGTTTCAAAATTCTTTGTCCTCCCCCCCATCCAACAAACTATATAAACCACTTCTTTTGATTTATTTTTATGGCAATAATGGACCAGGCAGTAGTCTTTGCTCTTGTTGAGAGTTTCCGCTACCTCGGTGTTTTCATCGTCCTTGGCCTCATCGGCTTTATCATCCCGATTCCGGAGGAGGTTCTCCTGCTGATTATCGGGTATTCATCGGCTCTTGGATTCTTTAATCTGCCCGGCGCCATCGTCACTGCCATTTTCTCAGTCATTTTTTATGACAACCTCATTTATTGGCTTTCCCGGAAAGGAAGCCATCTGCTCTACAGGTTTTATCCCTCAGCCAAGAGGGCATATGTGCCCAAGTATGGGAAGCTGCTGAAAAATCATGCCGGCAAATGGATATTCTTAGGGAGATTTTTCATCTGGCTCAGGTTTATGAGCCCTGCGGTCGCAGGATCATTGCGCATTTCCTGGAGAAAGTATCTTGCCTATGAAGCTGCTGCCGCCATCATCTTTGTCCCTGCCTTTATCCTGTTGGGCTACCATTTTAATGTGCAAATGAACATGATCATAGCAAAATTAGGGGCTTTAAGGCACTTCATCTTTATCAGTATTGTTGCCCTTCTTGGACTTTTCTTAACAAGAATCTTCAAAAAAAAAGCAGGAAAAATGTAGCAAATGAAATTCATCATCGAGCATCTTGAGGAAAAGCTTTGGCCGTGGTGCATCATTGAATACCGGCACATCAGCAAGCTGATCGGCAAAAAAAATCTTATTTTTACCAATGTTCGCTTCAAGAAAGATTGCGACCGATTGGCGCCTTTTGGAAAAGCTTACAAGGAAAGCTTTCGGGAATTAGGGCTGCCACGTGTTTGCGTCCTTGACCCATCGTCCGAAAAAACATTATCCCGCGCAGATGCAGGACGTTTTGATCACCTGGCTTTCGGCGGGATCTTAGGAACTTATCCGATGCAGCTGAGGACAAAAAAGCTGATTTCCGGCTATGGTTCCTGGGAGACAAGAAATCTTGGGGACAGGCAGATGCCGACAGACAATGCGGTCTATGTGGCAAAAAAGATTGTTGAAGGGATGAACTTTGAGGAGTTCAGGTTTCAGGACTGGCTTGTGCTGGAGACAGGAAAAGGCGAGGCAGTCGAGCTTCCTTATCGATATGCTCTTGTTGATGGGAAGCCGCTCATTGCGGCTCAACTTGTCCAGCATCTAAAGAAGGCTGGGGGATTTTAGGGGCTTCAGGCATTGAAGATCCTATCCTTTCAAGACATTCCAGCGAATCGAAGTTCTCTTCAGCGCATTCCTGGCAGTAGAAATCACTTGAGTCTTTGATGCTGAAGGATGCAGGGACGCTGCAGATGATACATTTTTTCATTGTGAATCAAGCGAGGGCTGGCCTCTGGATTTCCACATCGGAGAAAATTCCACATTAAGCAAACAACAGATGAAACTTTCTCATGAATGGGAAACGGCAAAACCGCGCTTCTTTGCACGCATATACAAATGACCATTCTTAATCTCAAGCTGCCTGTAAATGAATCCCCCAATAGTCTCAGAAATAACATCTATCTTCTGATCTCCATATTTACGGATGTTCTGCAACAGAATAGCAACCACCTCCTGTTCTCAGTATATTTCAGCCATCCAGTGGAGCCTTCCACTGAAAAAAAATAAAAAACTACCAACCCCCCAAAACGTAACATGGTTCCATAAGCATTGGAATTTATATAGGTTTGGTTTGGAAAATATGACATCATTATATTGGTATAGGAAAGTGGTGCGGGAAATTGGTATGGGAAAGCCAAAAGGATGAATATTTTCTTCGGTTTTTGGCAACTTGTGACTGCCCAATATTGCGGGTGTGGGACAGAATTAAGCTATCCTATCCAACAAAGGTTGTGCCATAGTGACGTTAGCATGTTTGCGGTGTCTATTCTGTCTGGCCTTTTCTGTCC
>JACPBU010000054.1 GCA_016180165.1 Candidatus Woesearchaeota archaeon
TTCTACCACGGTAGGTGTAATGAACAGTTTAGGGATTACAGATAAATTCTTAACATACCAATCTTCATTGGAATAATGCAGTAGGAAGAGATTAGGGGCATTATTCTGTTTTACTGCATTCATCATTGTCTTAAATTCTCCGTCTAATACCCTTGTCGTAAATTTCTTGTTTGAAGCTTTAAGCTGATAATCCACACTACATTTTTTACATAGAAAATCATAAACTTTCTTATTGTTAGGATACGAAGTAACATTCTTATTAAGGCAGGAAGGACAATACATTTGAGAGTTAAACCATCTTTCGGTTAACACTCGTGCTCGCTGAGAATTGCTTTTATATGTTTCTAATACGGTTTTATCATAAATGGAAAGATCAATCATCTTTTTTCACACAATCAATGTTGAGATTATTATCTCACCTATTATATAAATAAGTTTCTGTTTTAGCTCCTGCAATCAGCTATGGCAGTTGCCATAAATGGCGCAGAAAGGGCATCACTCAATCAGACAAAATCTTGCCTAAATAAGAGAAAGGCCATTTTTTTTTCTTGTTAATCTCATCTTAAAGAAAATGATTGCGCGATACCCCTACTATCTCCCGAATGAATTATTACCCCCGAGGGAGCTATTGCCTGGGCAATGAAGCAATACTGGGAAACAGGCTGCCCGGGAATTGGTGATACTCTCAGATTCCATTTGGACTGTATCTCCCCGCCGAAGCAGCGCTATAAATCGCCGCCTTTGCTGCAAAGATCTCCTGGGCACGCCTGGCATTTTCAGCTTTCCCGCCCCATGCCTTTAAGGCTTCCCTCTGCAAAGCACGCCCGTAGGAGAAACTGAGAATCCATGGGGCATCTATCCTGTCTGATTGGCTGGCTGCATTGAGGAATGCAGCTGACTCACCATCACTCAATCCGCCGGATAAAAAGGCTATTCCCGGAACTTCATTTGGGACAAGCTCCCTGAACAGCCCAAGAGTCAGCTCTGCAACTTCTTCTGCGGAAAGCTTTGGCTGGTATTTTTCTCCGGGAGTTATGAAGCTTGTTTTTAGGATGATATGTTTTAACTCAATACGCCTATCCTTGAGGGCTGTAAAAGTCTTTTCAAGCGCCAATGCAGACGCATCATACGTCCGTCGGGCATCAAAGGGACCATGATTGACCACTTCCGGCTCGACTATCGGCACCAGTCCAGCTTTGACTGAACGTTCTGCATACTCCCCAAGAAGCCCGGCATTTGCCATGACGCACTTTTCTGTCGGAAATCCCTCGCCAACATTGAGTTCTGCTCTCCATTTTGTTAATGCGGCGCCATTTTCTCTATATCCTCCTAACCTTTCTTCAATCCCGTCTAAACCCGTCCTCTTAGTGACTTTTTCAGCCTGAGAACTTTCAAATGGCTCGAGCCCAGCATCAACCTTAATAATTGTTAAAATTCCTCTGCTGAGGAGATATGCTGGAAGCGGGACGCCATCAATTTTCTGCCAGAAAGCCTCATCATAGAAGATAACTCCGCCAATATGCTTTTCAATCCCAGGCGTCGTGGCAAGCAATGCCCTGTAATCCCTCCTGTTTTCAGGAGTGTTTGGGATTCCAAATTCTTTGAATCTGTTTCCGATAGTATTGGTGCTCTCATCTAATGCTGCAATTCCTTTCCCTGGCGCTATAACTGCCCTTGCAATCTGATTAAGATTCTCTCCCATGGTGTTCAGCCTCGTAGTTTAGATGGACAATACTCAAGTATTTATTAAGAAAAAAGCTCCCAATCGGTTTAAATTCTTTAGCATAGTGAAGAATAGTATTCCGTAGATATTCCGGGCTTATCAAGAAAACAAACGGGATAGTTCAGATAATGCCTGGTTTTATCTTTGGCCTGAAAGACCCCTTGACCAGCTCCTGGCTGAAGGCTTCGGGGACTTTGCCGGTATTTGCATATTGGTAGAGGGCAGCTATAAAAATTCCGTTGAGCGTTGAGCTGATGATGCCCAGGAGAACCCAAAAGATAACCACCGCTCCAAAGGTCAGGCCGACTACTGTGCCTGAGCCTGAAAGGAACGAGAATACGAGCACAAGCAATCCCATGACAAAGAGCAGGCCAAAAAATAGTCCCATCGAGAACTGCCCGATGACATTTTCCCCCCATGTCTTCCTGAACAGCTTCCCGGATTTTTTTATCGACTCAAAAACTGAAATATTCTCAAAGACCATCACCGGAATGACAAAGAAAGTCAATAATGTCCAGGCCATGCCCAGGAGAGCAACCAAAATGCTTCCAATCTTTTTTAGCCTCCCTTCAAGAGCCCTAAGCACCATGCCGACAGTCGCAGCAATAACTGCCCAGATGAATACCTTTCCGATATTCCTGAGCGCATTCTTAAATCCGTCAGAGAACTTCGGGTCTTTGCCGTTCAGGCGCATGTGGGCGCAGGTAATGAGGCCGGTATTGAAGAAGATGATGATAAAGTAGTTTCCGAGATAGTAGAGAAAAATAAAGAAATATTCAAGCCCCGAAAAACTTCTCACATGCGGGGCAATATTTACGCTTGTTAGCGACTCAAAAAGAATCCTGAGCACAAAGGGAATAAAAAACGTGAAAAACGCCAGAACAGCTGCAATGCCTGACAATATGGGAAACCACAGCATCTCCTTGTCTTTCTTCAGCACCTCAAAGCTCTCCTTTACAAGCCTGAAGCTGTTTGCAAATGCTCCCATAATGCAAGCGAAGATGCAGGACTATTAAAAGATTTCTACCTTCCATGAAAAAGTTATCATCCGGTTGTTTGAAACACACCGACGATGCACGAATGGAGGGTATTTTTCTCTCTCGGCGGGTATTTTCAGAATGCTGAATGAATCCCTGAAAAAAATATGTTTATATACTCTCCCCCTAAAATCTTTCCAATGAAGCACCACATCCGGCGCTACCACTTAAAGAGGGATCTGAACCTGTTCACACTTTCTCTTTACGGCATCGGCGTCATCATCGGCGCAGGCATCTATTCGCTGCTCGGTGTTGGCGCTGGGATGGCAGGCAATGCTGTCTGGCTTTCCTTTGTTCTCGCAGCGTTCATTGCCGGCTTGACCGGGCTCAGCTATGCTGAATTATGCTCGATGTTCCCAAAAGATGCAGCAGAATATAATTTCACAAAAAAAGCATTCCGCAGGGAAGGGCTTTCTTTCATCATGGGATGGCTTATGGTTTTTGCAGGAGTTGTCTCAGCAGTTGCCGTCGCTTACGGGTTTGCGGGCTATTTCACCCACCTTTTCGGCGGGGAGATCAAGGTGGTGGCTTTTGGGCTGCTTGCTGTGCTGTCCCTTTTGACCTATCTTGGCAATAAAAGCTCGTCGTTGTTTAACGGCATCGCCATTGTCATGTCCCTCCTTGGATTGCTGATCATCATCGGGGCCGGCCTGGTTTTTTACCTCAACAATGGGGTAGTGCAAAATCTTCTGGAAACTCCTCCGGGAATTGGATTTAAGGGCATTATCGCCGCAACAGGGATTGTGTTTTTTGCATTCCTGGGATTTGAGGAGATTGTCAATCTTTCCGAGGAGACAAAGCATGCCCGGAGAACTGTCCCCCTTGCACTGATGATAGCCATTGCAGTATCAACTATATTTTATGTCCTTGTCTCCCTTGCTGCCGTGAATCTTGTCGGGTGGGAGCGCCTTGCGTCCTCTCCAGCCCCGCTGACGGAAGCGTTGTCATCCTATCTCCCCGGTGCAGAGATCATCCTTCTTATTGCCGGATTGTTCGCCACAGCCAACACTCCGTTAATACTGTTGATTGTCAGCTCAAGGATAATCTATGGCATGTCATCAGCACACAGCCTGCCCAGGCCGCTCTCCATGATTGGAAAGCGTGGAACGCCAGTTGTAGCGGTTGCCATCGTCACGCTCTCTGCCCTTGGACTGTCATTGCTTTCTGGCATCAAGACATTGGCTTCTGTCACCGACATCAGCCTGTTCCTGGTCTATGCGGGTGTCAATGCTGCCATGATAGGTATGCGCTTCAGGGCTCCCACAAAAAAAAGGGAATTCAGGGTGCCATTCAATATCGGCAATTTTCCCGTTCTCGCTTTTGTTGCGCTGCTGCTATCCCTCGGTATGGTCTTCTCCTTTGAGGCAAAGATTTTAGCCATCGAAACAGGCGCAGTCGCAGTCGGATTTTTCTTCTACCATCTCTTCAGGGAGCCGCAGCAAAGCGCTGTAGGGAATTGGGAGATGCCAGTTAAGGCCAAGAAAAGTTCAAAAAGTTAGGTTCATATTGCTATTTAATCTTTCCGCAAGAAAGCTAATAGCAACTCTCGTAAATTATTGAACTTTTGCGAGATTTGATAATATGGTAAATCGTATATCCAAATGTTCAAATATTTGTGCGGTTTACTATAATCAACCTGAACAAAACCCAAACCTTACTGTTAAAAGCCCAAATCATATTTTCTTAGCTTTATCTCCAAAGCATAATTCTGTTTTAGAAGCAGTATCTTTAATGCTCATGACTATGCATCCACTGCCCACATAATCTCTCTCGCTGCCATACATAAACGCAGTTAGTGCCTGAGCATCAACAAACAAGTCAACATCAACCTCTCCTTCAATGCCGTGCAGCCTGCAAAGCTTTGCTTCCATCTGCCCGCTTTTATAATCCTCTACGCCAACAATAGTTAAAGAAATATCTCCCATCCCTACGATCCTACCCTGATTGCACAGTCCAGTTAAGTCAGCTGATGCTGCTTCTTCTGAACCCTGAGGAAATGAGTTGGCTGAAATACCTCCTGAGCCTTTTTGTGGGCTAATTTTCTGAAGCTGCGCACAGCCAGCTGCAAATAACAGGGAAATCACGATTAAAATGAGCATATTGGTTGGTTTCATCATTTCAGCCCTTTTTCACCACACAATACTGTGTGCCCATGTTGTCCAATGACAGGCATTCAACTTTGTTCGTTTCACATGCTGTGCAGCCCTGCCTGCTGCATACATTCTCATATCCAAGATTTGGCAAACTTATCAAGTGGCAGGAAAAGGGATAGAGCTCCCCTATAGGGCTTGTTGGGCAGTTTGCCCCTCCGCTCTCGCAGACAAGATAGGGGTTTTCCGGCTCTGTCGGAGCGGCAGTCGGTTCCGTCGTAGGCGCTTGTGTTTCGCCAGGGCCATTTCCAGCTTGTGAGCCAGCAGGAACATCTTCCATTGCATTTTGTTGCTCCTGCTCTTGTGCGGGCTCGCCTGTTTTTTGCTCTTGTTCCGCTTGTGGAGTCTCAGGCTCTTCACCTTTTAAGAGCCTTTCGAGCAAGGCAATAAGCTTCTCTGTCTTATCCCTGCCAAGCACCCTAATCAATGCCCTTAAATTCTCTGAGTTATAAAAAAGATTTTCATAGACCATCTGTGAGAGGACATTATTTAGGCCGAACCTTGCAATTCCGGTCGGGTCACTTATCACAGCAGTCAAAGAGGAGCGGATAGCCGCCATATCATCAGGCATATTCTCAGCAATCATCTGGAGCGTGTCATCAGGAATACTTGAGAATATCTTGTTTAGATTTGCAGTAATTGCTTTCTTGTCCATGCAGACAGACTGCATATTGTCCATCACTGTCCCTTTAGGGCAGACACATGCAGAGCCATCTTCTAATTCAGCCCCTTTCGGGCATCCATTTTCCCTTCCGAACATGGTGTTAATCCTGTATTGGACAAAATCCCTGCTCTTGTCAACAGAAATGCAATCTTCCCTCCCATGATTAAGGCCCGATCCCTGCAGGTAATCACATTCGGGGTCAGCTAAGCACTGGTTGCATTCTTTAGCCATAACCTCCCCCTCTCTTTTAGTAATATCTTTCTTTACGCATTCATCACTGCACTTTTTAGATTGCTCATACGTGGCCCTGATGCACTTCTCATAACCAGCGCTTGCATTCTTGTCGTATAGCTTTAGAATGCCCTCATGGCTGCACTTTACGCAAAAATCTGCGCAATATTTCCTTTTATAAGCCGTTCCCCCGGTTGAGGAAAAAGAGATGCTGGCGATAAGCAAGAATGCCATCAAAACTCCTGCAAAAAGCTGAAGTTTCTTCATACTCATAATCTAAAATTTTTATATATATAAACTTTATTGATTTTAGCGTATGGCATTTGCCAAAGTTGCCTGCATAAGGCTCAGGATTCTCCCACATTCTACAAACGTGAACATAAGATTTTCCTTCCGTTGCGAAGCAAGTGGAGCGTTTTTCCGCCCTTGCAGGGGGAAGGACCAAAA